>DATJYL010000134.1 GCA_035499655.1 Pirellulales bacterium | reverse complement strand
GCCACCATGAAAGATGGCCGAAAGTTGATTGGTGAACTCGGTCAACTTGGTCCGCCGCAGGTTTATTTCCGCGCGCACAACTTGCTGTGCACGGGTGATGGCACGCCGGCGTTGAAATGGGGCTCGACCGGCGCCTACCGCGAAAATGCCGACGGTAAATCGCAATACGATTGGACAATTCTGGATCACATTTTCGACACCTATCTGGAACGCAACGTCCGGCCGTACGTGGAAATCGGCTTCATGCCCGAAGCGATTTCGACTCACCCGGAGCCATATCAGCATCATTGGGATCCGACCGCCAAATATAATGACATTTTCACAGGCTGGGCCTACCCACCGAAAGATTTCAGCAAGTGGAGCGAACTGGTTTTCCAGTGGGCCACGCATTGCGTGGAAAAATATGGCCGGGATGAAGTTAATCAATGGTATTGGGAAACGTGGAACGAACCGAACATCGGCTACTGGAAAGGGACGCCGCGACAATTCTTCGAGTTGCACGATCGCGCTGTGGATGCCGTGCGTCGAGCATTACCGACCGCCAAAGTGGGCGGGCCCGATTCAGCCGGCGGCGGCAACAAATTCCTCCGCGATTTTCTGGAACACTGCCTACGCGGCAACAATGCGGCCACCGGCGGCGTTGGCACGCCGATCGACTTCATTTCCTT
This sequence comes from Pirellulales bacterium, assembly GCA_035499655.1. NCBI lineage: Bacteria > Pseudomonadati > Planctomycetota > Planctomycetia > Pirellulales > Pirellulales bacterium. The sequence goes on along the minus strand of DATJYL010000134.1, from coordinate 13,232 downwards.
TCACGCCAAAGGCTCTCCCACGTTTGTTGATGGCCACGTGCGAATGGGCATCGCCAACCAACTGCGCAATATCGACTCGGCATTCGCGATTATCGCTTCGTTCCCGGAATTGAAAGAAAAGCCAATCGTGATTGGCGAATCGGACCCCGACGGTTGCGCCGCCTGCCAAGGCCCGCAATTGGGTTACCGCAACGGCACCATGTATTCCAGCTACACCGCCGCCAGCTTCGCTCGCAAAATCGAGTTGGCCGAAAAACATGGTGTGAATTTGGAAGGAGCGCTGACCTGGGCGTTCGAGTTTGAAAATCAGCCGCTGTTTGCCGGTTTCCGCCAATTGGCGAGCGGCGGCATCGATTTGCCTGTGCTCAATGTGTTTCGCATGTTCAGCAAGATGAGTGGACAGCGTTTGACCGTGGATAGCGACGCTGCTGTGCCGTTGGCCGAGATGCTGAAAAACGGCGTCCGCGACTTGCCCGATGTTTCCGCGCTGGCTAGTTTGGACGCAAACAGGCTGTGTGTTATGGTGTGGCACTATCACGATGATGATTTGCCCGGGCCTGATGCTGATGTGCAACTGACATGTAGCGGCCTGCCCATCGCCACCGGCGAATCGCGCGTCCAGCAATTTCGCATCGACGCAGATCACAGCAACAGCTTTACCGCCTGGCAAAAAATGGGCTCGCCGCAACAGCCCACCGCCGAACAATACAGGACGCTAGAAAAAGCCGGCCAACTGGCGGAATTCGGCTTACCGGAAACCGTGCATGTGGAGAACGGCCAGGCGGTTTTGCACTTGACGCTGCCGCGTCAAGCCGTGGCGCTATTGGTGCTGCAATGGCTGGCGACGAAATAATCGAGCCGTGAAATAATCGTAGTTCGAAACCGCCGCTCCAACTGAAATTAGGCCTCGACTCCCGTGAGAAGAGTGGTATAATTGATGGCTTGCCACGGTGTGAAAACACTTCACGCTCGACATGGCTGCTGTGGGAGAATTGTCGAGTCGAGCGACTTCAAACATGACGCGGGGTGGAGCAGTCCGGTAGCTCGCGAGGCTCATAACCTCGAGGTCGTGGGTTCAAATCCCGCCCCCGCCACTCCTTCGCCCTCGGGCCGCCTGCGGTCCGAGGGCCTTTTTATTGGCTTAGACGCCGCTACATTTTTCAAATTAGGCGACGACCGGCTATCGCTGTGATTTGCTCATCGGTCATGCCGCTTGAATGGCTTGCGCTCCTTCCAGATGTTGCGCTGCGGCGGGTTCTTCCGCACAAATCTGTTCCAAAATGTCGGAAGTAATTCTCGCTCCGTCCAGATTGATGTCGTGCTGGAGAGTCGGCTTCTGAAGTTGCTCGACGACGGTAGTGGCCAGCCGCTCGGCAGTCAAATCGGCCGGGTCAATGGTCGTCGCTAAACCACGCTTGGCAAAACGCCGAGCACGCTGACCCTGATCGGACATTTGAAGGTTCGGAACCAAAATGGAACGGCATCGCGTTTCGAGGACATTGGTGCAGGTGTTATAGCCGGCGTGGCTGATCGACAAGTCGGCGGTCCGCATGCAATTCAGAAAGTCGGAACTGTATGGCAACAGACGAATGGAAGTATTGTCAGCGACCCGCCGCTGGAGAGCAGCTACGTCTTGTGCATGCGATGAAAGCGGCAGAAAGACCTGCAGCATGCGATCTCCAACCGCCTTTCGTGAGACCAACAGCTTCCAGCAGTCGATCGCGCAGTTCAGCAAGGCCATGTTTCCTGTACCGCCCGCGCTGACAATCACAGTTCCGCGGCGCTGATCCACCCGTCTCTTGTTTCGATTACGCTGTTGGGCGTCTCCGCGCTGCGAAACATACCCGGTATACTCCAGCGGAATATTGAATTTGCCAGCCACAGCGATCTGCTCTTCTAACCGCATCACTCGTGGGTCGGAATGCACTAGCAATTTGTCGAAGTACTCATCAAGGACTTGCAAGACTTCGCTTTCGTGTTGTTTGGTCTCTGGATCGAAGCGAGAGCTTCCCGGAATATCGCGAAATGAGCCGACAATTTTTACCCGTTTGTCGATGATCCGCGCATGCACAATCAAGGGGACAATCTCAGAAAACAACTCCCATCTTCGGAACGGAAAATGTTCGATCGTGATCACGTGGGGCCGAAACAGCTCTATCGCGGCCTTGAGAATTTGTAGCCGCTTTTCCATAACCACAGGAACCGACACGTCGGAATCAAAGGCGGCAATTCCGCGTTCACCACGACAGATGCGGGGCAACGAAAGCACTGTTACCTTGGCCGAAGTTATCTCGTGCGGCACGGGTCGTCCCCCGTCGACAAGATACACCTCATGGCGTCGGGCCAGCGATTTAGCGATTTCGCTGGTCCGGACAAAATGTCCAATGCCTGCCAAGTGCTGGCTGTAAAGAAAAAATCGGAATCCACGCGCCATATAATCTTCCTTGAAATCTCGGCGTCGGTTTAATACCGCGTTTGGAGCTTGGCGATTTTAGCTAGCACGATGTTCCTTGAGCCGCTTTCGGCCTATAGAACCGATCGTTAAATCGCCCGATCTAATATTCGTGATCCTTGCAAAAAGCCCGCAAATATTGAAGCAGGAACTGAATGCACGACATGATAGCCAAGACAGGCGATTTCGCCAATTCGAGTATTCTGCGTAATTGTATTCGTGAGGTTGTTCGCATACCTCATTATTCACTACGAATGCGGCCCGCCAAAGTCCCGATGATGAGTTGAACCTTGCTGCGGCCTGCTGCATTTCGGGCTATCACTATTGATTTGACCCCGAGAAGTGGTGGCATCGGCTCGCGGCGTGGATTCGCGCCGTTGATTTTGGCAAACCGTCGGTCGATAACCAAGAAGGGGGCTCTATCGTCTTCATCGATCCATCTCTGGTCGATGATTTCTGGAAGAATCCTACTGCCGTTTGCAATCACTTCGTCCGGCATGAGGTGACCAACGATGAGCATTCTCTGATGACCACGCAGCAATTCGTGGAAACGGAAGTTATTGCTCGTTGAGCGAAGCGGCGCCGGTGATGATTGACGGCTGTCCCAACGCCTAATCAGCTCAATTGGATTCTGACTGCGAGGAATGCCCACGTGCGCCAACGGTCTGCTCTGCGAAAATTCTTGAAAACTGGGGCAAAGCACCTGCATTTGGCCTGGCACGATTCATTACAAAACCGACTGTTTGCCCGTGCGGACCAACGCTTCCTTGTAGTGCGGCATCCGGGCAAGACACCGTTTTTCTACGATATTGTACTGCACTGGCTGGAACAAAACTTTCCCAAGGTGCGTGCGCTGTTCGAGCTGCACACCATTCCTTTTCGCATTCGCCCAAATTCTCGTTACCTACTGCAAATTCCTTGGTTGCAAGATCCGGTGCAGAATTGGTCACAAGCAGCTTATCGACAGGCTAACGAATTGGCAGCCCAGTGCGATATGCTGGGGATTCCGGTGATCAATCGCGTCGATCGGCTCACGAGCGCTGCGAAGTCAACAGGTGCGCGGCTGATCGGCAGCGTCGGCATTCGCACTCCTAAAACAGCGCTGATTCACGATGTGCTGGAGTTCCGTGAAACGCACGGTGGTCTGGAGCTGCCGCTACTTGTGCGCGAGAACTGGGGACATGGCGGCCTGGTGTGCCGCGCCAATACGCGCGCCGAGTTCCAACAACTGCCGCTGGAGCAATTTACCCGCCCTGTAGCCATCGAGTTGATCGAGGTGCAAAGTCAGCACGATGGACTATATCGTAAATATCGCTATATTGCCGCAGGCGATTGGGGCATTCCCCAAAGCATGCATGTCAGCAAAGGATGGAAGGTCAAGGGAACAGAGTCCATCGAAACGGCTGCACTGCGCGACGAAGAAATAACGTATACCAATCTCGCCGATCCAAATCACGAACTACTACAGACAGCCCGAAAGGCTTTGGGTCTGGATTTCGTCGCCTTTGATTACAGCTACGATCGGGAGGGTCGAATGGTAGTGTGGGAAGCCAATCCTTATCCGTATATCCATTTCCCCAGCAACCGGCGGAGTTATCGACAGCCGGCTATCATCCGCACCCTGGCAGGAATGATAAACCTTTATCTCCGGCGCGCAGCGCTAGCCGTGCCGCGGGAGATAAACGATCTCTTGGAAACTCTCCCCTCTGCAAGTCTTCCTGCGCGGATTGCAGCCTGATTTGCCACAGGTGAAATGCATTGCTTTTGAACCGCCTTTTGGCAACTGGTGGTTTCTGGTTGATGCCACGCAGCTCTGGAAATCTTCGAGACTTGCAGATTGCAGGCGTCGCGAGCAAGATCGTCCGCGGTCGAATCTAGACAGTGTGCAGGGGTGGCGTTAAGATAGCCCTCTGCCATGGAACCACGGAAGTCGTGAAATCCACCAAAACTACCCCACTCGGTGGAATTGTGGAGTCGATTCTCAAAGGTAGAAACGACGGAAGAATCAGAAATTAGATCGCGGGGCGTGGCGCAGCCTGGATTAGCGCGCTTGCTTGGGGTGCAAGAGGTCAGGAGTTCAAATCTCCTCGCCCCGACTTAAACTTTACGACGGCTACCTTCAGCATTTACAACAGTTGGTGCAGCAGAAAAATCAAACTCGCATCGCATTGCAACCCGGAGCAAGGTGTGCCAGCCTTGCAGCACTGGAGTACAAGAGATTGAAGCAGCCGCTCTACCGTCGCGCTGCGTCCGGATTTTTCCAAGGTCAGCGCGTTCGTCTTGCGATTCGCGATGACCGCACACAGGCGTGACCTCACGCTTTGGGACTGGCCGCGGTGGCGCTGGAATGATCGGCGACTGAATCGTCCGCAACAACCGAATCGACGGCGCCGGCATTGACACGGGCCAGCGTCCAATCCTGGTCCGAGGAGCCGTTCAAGTAGTCAACTGCTTGATCGTCAAATAACGTATCATCGCTGACCGAGTAATTGTCGCTCTGAAGCGTCACGCTGTCGGCGCCTTCGAAGATGCTCTGCATGCCCGGCGCGAAGTCGCCAGTAGAGTTCCAATCGGCGAAGATCGCTTGCAATGCCGCCGAATTGCCCTCCAGCGCCGTCCTGCCAGCGAACGATAGATCCGTTCCGGTGGCAAACGCATCGTCCCGGCCACTGCTCAATGTCCCAAAGCCGCTCATGTAGTCTCCCGAGAAGCTGGAATAGGCGGGGCCTAGTGTCGCATCGCGGACGACATCGGTCATTGAAATGGAAGAGGAGTTCGGCTCGATAACAGGGAAAATTGCTGACCCTGTGGCCCGGCTCGAATTACTTGGCACGGCCGTTGCCAACTCCGGCTGCATTCCGGAAAACTCTCCCAGGCCCGACATTGACGTACCCGCCAATTCGGAATTGAAAACAGCGACAGCGTTCGCTAGACCTTCCGATCCGGCTAGACTGCCACCATCGAACGTGGAGGCATACACGAGTCCGGAGCCGCTCATCATTTGCTGGCCAGCCGCACTGCTGCTCATCGGCGCACCGTTGTAGGCAACCAAGTCTGTGACCAGCAAGTTTGCGACAGGAGTTCCCAAGCCGGTCACCAGATTGTAGCCAGCCTGTGCACTGTAACCGTTGTTGCCGCTGGCGATGTTGTTGTAATCGCTCTGTGAGGCGCTGTAGAGGGCCGTTTGGGCCTCGCTGGAACCGGCAGAGCCGAGGGTATCTTTCCCCGCTGACACTCGTCCTTGGTCGGCCAGCGCCACCAAGGCTGCCCAGGCCGGAGCTGACAAACTGGTGCCACCTACGATGGCCCACGGATTGTCGCTGGGGAGATTGTACGTATCGGCAATCCACACGCCCGTGGACGGATCGGCTACAAAGGAAACGTCGGGCGTCGTCCGGAAGCCTGTGGTCTGGACTCCGTCCTGGAAAGTAGGCTCGTTCTCAAATTGGCTGACGCCGCCGCCAGAGCCAAGGAATGTTCCCGAGCCGTCGCTCGCATAAGCGCCCCAGCCCGATTCATTGCTGTAAGAGTTGTCCGAGTTGATCTGCAGCGAGGTGCCACCAACCGCCACGACATTGGGCGAGAAGGAAGGATACTGCGGGATGGCTGCTCCGTAGTCTCCAGTGCTGGCCACGAATGTCACCCCTTGATGGCCGGCTGGTGTCGTTAAGTAACTGTCGTACATGGCCTCGTCTTGGGCCACAACCGACAGACCTTCCACAAAGCCCCAGCTCATGGATACGACCGACACTCCGGGCAGGTTAGCGGCCGTCTTCACACTGGACATCAGATCGTCGACCGACGCACTATTGGCCTCGACCAGGATGATTTGGGCTCCCGGCGCCACGGCATGAGCCCATTCCACGTCGAGCGTTTCTTCCATTTCCCAGTTCGAAATGCCGCTGCCGCTCGGATCGGCGCCTGGCAGCGAGCTAGGATCGCCGTCCTGGCCTACCACCGTCAAGAACGATGTTGCCGGGCCATACTGGTCGTAGAGTGATGGTCCGGAAGATGTCGTTCCGAATTGTGTATCGAATGTATCCACGGCCTGGACAATGTTCGGGTCGTCATAGGCATCGACAATCGCGATGGTCTGACCACTGCCATCCAGGCTAAGTTTGGAAATGCCGTAAGCGGCCCGGATTTGAGCTGGCGTATACGCCAGCCCACTGTTGTCTAAGGTTGCATTCTTCACATTACCGGTTGCGTTGATGCTGCTGAAGATCGAGCTGGCTCCCGAGCTCACTGACGACCCGGCGTTGGTATTGGCATTGAGGTACGACAGGAGTTGCATTACGGTCAACGTGGTATTGTTGGCAACGCCAAAGGCCGCGCCGTTGCTCCCCACGTTGACGGTATCCATGGCCGAACCGTACAGAGACGTGGTAAGGCCTACGGTGCTCTTGGCATAACTGGCGCCGGTGGAGCCTTCCAGACCGATGCTGGTGGCGTACACCGACAGGGCCGCAGAGAACACCTGCTGATCGCCGCCGCTGAACTTGGAATATGCGGCTGCCACTTGGGTCGTGGTAAAATAGGTTCCGTTGGAATTCACCAATGAATGGCTGCCGGCGCCGGCGCCGTACAAATTCGGGAAGCTGGTCGCAAGCCACTGGGCTAAATCGGTAGAGTTAGCTCCACTGTCGAACTTTTTGATCAGGTTCTGGCCGTTCGTGCTGCTCCAAAGGGCAGTCGTACCAAAGTCCCCGGAGGCAACCGTCTTGGTTTTGAGCGTGCCAGTACCGTCGTTGTCGGCGCTGAGCAGCCGGCTTTGCGCCGAATAGAAAATATTGCTGCTGTCGGGACCGTAGGGATTGCCGTTGCAATCCGTCGGCGGCCCCAATTCGTTGATTGCCGAGCCACAAACGAAGTCGATCTGATAATCGCAGTTCGGGATAAGCACTGTCAGCGTGTAGGTCCCGTTGGCCGCGAACGTGCCGGTCGCCTCGTCAAAAATCTGCTGCTGGTAGGCCGTCGTGCTGTCGAACGCCGGTCCCGGCGCAATATAGCTCACCAACGTGAGTGTGTCGGCCATGTTGCCGGTTGTGAAGGTAACGGTAACGGTGTCCCCTTGGTCGGTGTTGCCTCGGAGGTCACTGACTGTCTTGGAACAACTGCTATTCGTAACGCTAAAGCTGTAGCACTTGGGCGTACAAGTGGGGATCAAAAAGTCATCAAAGTCGTAGCCCGTGTAGCTTTGGCTGCAATGCACTACGACGGTGTAGTAGGTGTTTCCCGCCGAGCCATTTGGCCCGCCATCGGTCTGGATATAACCGGACGGCACCACTTCCTGAACAAAGTACGTTCCCGGCGCGAGGTTGCTAAAGCTGTAGGTGCCATTGGATGCCGTGGTGGTCGTAGCAACCGCGCTGCCATCGGCACTGGTCAACACGCCATCGTTGTTAGCATCCTTATATAGCTTGATAGTGACGCCGCCCAAACCTGGATCGTCGCTTGAGCATCCGTTGCCCGTCAGGTCGTTGTATTTGGTGCCGCTGATCGTAATGTTATTCGGAGCATTGTCGAAATTCTTGCCGGTATAGCTGGCGCCGCTGGTGGCGCTAATGCTGTAGCCACCCACACCGCCGGTCTGGGTGTAGCCGGCCGGCACCACTTCCTGCACGCTGTACGTGCCCGGACCCAAATTCGTGAAGCTGTACGTGCCGTTGCTGGCCGTCACGGTGGAAGCCACCGGGCTGGAGCCGCCATTTTTGTATAGATTGATCGTCACACCACCCAGGACGGTGTCGTCGCTGCTAAAGCCGTTGCCCGTAATGTCCTTATACTTTGTCCCGCTAATGCTGATGTTCTGGAAATCGTCAAAATTCTTCCCCGTGCAATTACCGCCGCTAGTCGCGCTAATGCTGTAGCCTCCCACGCCGCCGGTTTGCGTCCAGCCGGCCGGCACCACTTCCTGCACGCTGTACGTGCCCGGTCCCAGGTTGGTAAAGCTGTACGTTCCGTTGCTGGCCGTCATGGTGGAAGCCACCGGCGTGCTGCCGCCATTCAAGAACAAATCAATCGTCACGCCCCCCAGGCCGGTGTCGTCGCTGCTAAAGCCGTTGCCGGTGAGATCGGTGAACTTCGTCCCGCTAATGTTGATGTTCTGGAAGTCATCGAAGTTGTTCCCCGTCGAATTCGTCCCGCTGGTGGCGCTAATGCTGTAGCCGGCATTGCCGCCGGTCTGCGTGTAGCCGGCCGGCACCACTTCTTGCACGCTATAAGAGCCCGGACCCAAATTTGTAAAGCTGTACGTTCCGTTGCTGGCCGTCATGGTGGAAGCCACCGGGCTGGAGCCGCCATTTTTGTACAGATTGATCGTCACGCCCCCCAGGCCCGTATCATCACTGCTAAATCCATTGCCGGTGAGGTCGGTGAACTTCGTCCCGCTAATGTTGATGTTCTGGAAGTCGTCGAAGTTGTTCCCCGTCGATGTGCTTCCAGCGGTAACATTCACGGTATAAGTGCCGCCGCCGGTTTGTGTGTAGCCGCTCGGCACAGACTCTTGGACAAAATAAGTGCCGGGCAACAAATTATTAAAGCTGTACGTGCCATCCCCGGCAGTGGTAGTCGTGGCAATGGCTGGTCCGTCGCCGGCAGTGAGCGTGCCACTTTGATCTAGGTCATAATACAAATTAACTGTCACGCCCCCCAGCGGCGTATCATCGCTGGAAAAACCATCGCCCGTGATGTCGGTATATTTCGTTCCAGCGATGTTTCCCGTGGCAAGCGGAATTGTTCCTATGGTGCCCTTAGCTCCGGTATGAAAGTTAGTCGTAAAATCCGTGAAAGGCACACTGTTGGTCGTGCTTTCGCTGGCTTCCGTAATTCCCACATCCTGGCCGGCATACATCGAAAACAGCGTTCCTCCAAGCGGAATGGCAACAAAATCGAACGCGCTGTTGCCGCCACCCGTGTTCGCATAGCCAAATTCGATAATCTTGCCGGTCAACAGCGTGCCGCTCAGCGACGGGTTCGCCGGAATGTTTCCCGTCACCGTGAAATCGACCAATTGCCCATCGTTGATGAGTTTCCCCGAATTATCGACGTCGATTTGAATCGATACGTTACGCGGCGAGGTAATCGGCTGGATCGGCGAGGAGGCGCTAGACTTAAACGACAGCGGCGAACCCGTCATACTAAAAACATTCGTCGAAGCGTTGTAATCGACGACGCCCGTACTATCGAACTGCACGATCGGGAACGATGGAGACACGCCCAACAATGTTAATAACCGACGATCTTCCAACGGTTCAACGAGTGGACGCCGAGCGCGTGATAATCGGGATGATGAAATGTGCCGCCGATTTCGTAGCGATGTAGAAACACGTTCAGCCCGACGGAAGGACATGGCCCAGCCCCCGATAGAAGAAGGTTTGGAATGAAAGACAGATAAAGACGAAATGCAATTACGGGTAAATCAAGCTGTATATTCAAAGGGTGGCATTTGGCCCCATCGCTTCCATAGCTGTTTAGCCCCGAGGGCCCCAGCAAAGCATTCTCGTCCCACAAAGAATTCGATACCTAGCGATCAATACCACAATCCCAAGACATCCAAGCGTCGTGAGTGTAGCGGGTTCTGGCGTGGGCGTGGGCGTGGGCGCGGCATAGGTATCCGTTTGGGCACTATAGCCAGTGCTACCAAAAGACGTCGCGAAAGTCCCGTTGGTCGTAAACGATCCGCCGTTGGAATGCAAATTCACTGCTGTCATATTCACAGCAATCGATGGAAAGTACGATGCCAAGTCTCCGCTCGTCGTATTGAAAATGAATTGGAAATGCTCCGAACTCTGATCGGCCATTGCATCGGCCGGTAATGCAAACCCGAATTGCGAAATCGTTCCAGTCAACAGGTTCCCAGCACTTCCGCCATAAGCATCACCGCTTATAGACATTGTGCCGTTGAGAGGATTACCGTTTGAAGGATCAATCGTCACCTGCAACGAAAGATCGCCCGTTCCATCAAGTTCTTCATTACCGTCATTGATCCATGCGTCATAGTCGAACAGACTGGTCGCGCTGATCACATGCGTCGACCCGTTATAGCTAACCGATAGGCTAAAGTTTGTAATGTCAATGTTCGTGTGCGACTCCGACCCGCCAGGAGCGTCCGGAAAGCCTGCAATGAATTCTGCCCACGCGGCCGCCGGCCATGCCAACATCAAGGCCAAACTAGCCAACAACACGCCCCATCCAAGCAGGCCAATATGGCCAATCTTTGTTTGTCTCACGAGCCTTGCCTCGCAGATCGGTTGATAATTAAAAATAGCCAGTCCAGGTCTTTCAATACTCCCGGCCGCATTGCAGGGGACTACAGCAATACATCTCGAGGCACCGGACCCGACTTTCTGGTAGTGTTACACATGATACCAAAGGGTGGGGGCAACGCAAGGATTTTTTTTGGGATTCCTTTGGCGGTTTTTAATTCAGTGATTTTTTCAACCTGCAAACCGGGTATATGCACAATGGCCCTCCCTTAAAATTCAAATCTCAGCCCGAATTGGTCTAATTTCGAAAAAATCCTGGCTTTATTTTGAGTCCCTGGTTATAGTACTTGGTAATTCTGCACACCGGAGGGGGTCGGTGATGCTGCGCCATCTTTCCTCGTCTTGCTACTGGACGAAAAGTGGCACGGGGAACATTCGGCCTCCGCCGCAAAACAGAGGGGACTCTCCGCGAAGGCACCATTAATTTATAACGAGGAAATAGTATGTGCATGCGTAAGACAAAATTGTCGAAACCCGGAATTTCATTCTTGGCAATGGGGACCGTGGGCATTGCACTCTCGTTCACGCTTTTGAGCGCTCTGGCCCGCGCCGACGTATTCGAAAACAGCGGCGGCGCCGATTTAAGCCAGGCTGCCAATTGGTATGATCTCACTCTGGGTGCGCCGGCTGCAAACGCGCCCACCGCTACTGATATTGCTCAGTGGGATAGCCTCAGCGCGGGCGGTTCGTTCATTTTGAACGGCACGCCCCCGACCACCACTAGCTGGTTGGGAATCGTCGTTGTAAATCCCACCGCAGCGGTCACCATCGGCGGCACCTCCGACGACACCAACACGTTGGATTTAGGGGCCTCAGGCATCGACATGTCGGCGGCCACGCAAAATCTGACGCTCAATGACCTGCTGGTGCTAACTGCCAGTCAAACTTGGAACGTGGCTAGCGGGCGGACGCTTACCATTGTTGATTTTACGGGGACTGGCGAGACGGGAATCACAACTAGTCTTGGTGGCAACACGCTAACGATTGCCGGTGCTGGCAACACCGTGTTTGGCACCACCAGCACTACATCGGTGGCAACCGCCAATAACAACAGCATTCTCGGCAGCGGATCGATTGTTAAGAACGGGACCGGCACGTTGACTATTTCGTCAGCCGGGAACACCATTAGCAACACGACCGTGAATAACGGCACTTTGAGCATTAACATGCCGGGGGCTTCAACCAGCACTCAAGGTACCGCTGTCAGTGTCCCCGTCGGAAACGTGTACACCGGCGGTGGTACGATTTCGGTCATTGGCGGTCCAAGATTGAGCGGCAGTAACGGAAGCTATGCCTACGTGGAATCGATAGGCACTTTGAATGCCGTGGCTGGAGATACCAGCTTCCTGGAATCGAGAGGGTCGAGCGCTCGCACCATCGTTCAGTCTAGCAGTACTCAGGGGACACGAGCGGTCGGGGGGACGGTAAACTTCACAGACGCTATTACAAGTAGTACAGGGGCCAATACATCCAACAATGGCGGCTACCGCTTGCCGACCGGTTTTAATGTCAATGGCGTAGTTCCGTGGATCTCGTATACCACGACGACGGCCGGCAATTCGCCCGGCGGATCACTGATTCCCAATAATCCGGTTACTCAAAGTTGGTTTGTAGCAGCGGGCACCAGCGGCAACGGGACAGCGTATGCGGCTTACACCAATAGCAACGATACCTCGCTGGGCACGTCGGCCCAAAATGTTGACGTGGTCAACGGCACCAGCACCAACAATGCCAACATCACGGGCCTGGGGGCTGTAACGGTCAATACCCTGCGGTTCAATAGCGGCAACAGCCATCAAATTATTATGGGCAACTCCGATTCGCTCACCGTGGGCGCCGGCGGTATTTTGGTGACCGGCAGCTATGCCAATCATAAGGGAACCATTACCGGCGGCACGCTGGAAGGGGGTAATCCGGGCAGCGGCTCGGGCAACGATTTGATGATTATCGACTACGCCGATCCGAACGCCGGCTCGAACGCACTGTTCGAAATTGACTCGGCGATTATCGACAACACCACGAATGGCAACGCGCTGGGCACAGCCACCGCACTGACCAAAAGCGGCACCGGAACCTTGGTGCTGACCAGCGCCAACAGCAGCTATACCGGAAACACTTATTTGAACGACGGCATTACGAAAATCTCGGCCGAAGGCGCCACGACGGGCAGCCTGGGCGCGGTGCCGGGTTCGGCGGTGGCCAATAACATTACGTTTACCGGCGGCACATTGCAATTGGGAGCCGGCATCAATCTAAATTCCAATCGCGGCATTACCTTAAACGACAAAGGGGGCACGTTCGACACCAACGGCTTCAACAGCACGTATGGCGGCGCTATCGCAGGCACCGGCCCGTTCACCAAAGCCGGCGCTGGTTCGCTGCGATTGACCGGCACTTCCAGCATGTACAGCGGCAATACCATTGTGTCTGTCGGGACGTTGTCGGCGATGAACGGTAGCACCGGCTCTGCCACCGGCACCGGCAAAGTCACTGTCAATTCCGGCGCGTTTTTG
>DATJYL010000133.1 GCA_035499655.1 Pirellulales bacterium | reverse complement strand
ACCGCTGTCGCACGCTGGAGGAGCTGCTCGACTTGGCCTACGACTGGTTTCAAGCCAACAATAATCACTACCTTGATATGCAACACACCTTCGCTTCCGCAGCCTAAATGCGCTTCGATCAGGTGGAGTACCTATTTAGCTGGCTCAATTTCTGTCCTTGAAATTCGCGATCACCTCACCGATAATATTCGTCGAAGTGAACGGACGATCAGTTACCAATGCCACAAAGAACGCGACGACAACCAGTATTAGACGCAAAATCATTTTCAACTTGTAGCTCGCCAAGAACGTGCCAAGTGTTGCAAGCGGAAGAACCATAATGGCGAGGGCTAGTGCATCCATGCCCGACATTGTAGCAGAGGGGGCGGCACACAGTTGGCGCTCGCTCGATAAATGCCTGATGGATAAGAATTGCCGGATAAAGCTATTAGCGAGCCGGTTCTTGGCTGGCCGCAGTCAACCGCTGATGGACGTTTCCGTTTTTCACCGTTTATCGAACGGTTTTTTGACCGTTTTTCACCGTTTTTTCCGTTTTCTGATAATTTTTTTGTGGGCTCTGCTGCCGCCTTCTCGTGTTTTGGTTTTTGCATTCCCGTTGAAAACGAATGGCCTTCGATTCCCTGTCTTGGCTCGATGACGAATTGATCGCGCTCGACGCCCAGCATTTGCGGCGTAGCCTGGCGACACGCGCCGGCCCGCAACAAGCCACGATTACTTCCGATGGCCGCGAATTCATCAACTTCGGCGCCAACGATTATTTGGGCTTGGCCGCCGATCCGCGCTTGGCTGACGACGCAAATCGGGCCACGCAGCAGGAAGGCTGGGGCGCCGGCGCCAGCCCGCTGATAACAGGGCATTCCGAAGCCCATACCGAACTGGAACGGCGCTTGGCGGAATTCGAAGGAACCGAAGCGGCGCTGGTCTTCACCTCCGGCTTTGCCGCTAACTGTGGCACGGTGGCCGCCCTTGCTGGAGCGGGCGATGCCATTTATGCCGACGCTAAAAATCATGCCAGCCTGATCGACGGCTGCCGGTTGTCCCGGGCCGAAGTGCATATTTATCGGCACTCCGATGCGAATCATCTGGCCGAACTGCTCGGCAATTCATCACGCTACCGCCGCCGGCTGATTGTGACCGATTCGCTCTTTAGCATGGATGGCGATTTCGCGCCGCTGGCGCAATTGGCCGAACTAGCGGAAAAATATCACGCCATGCTGATGGTGGACGAAGCGCACGCCACCGGCATCTTCGGCGCGCATGGCCGCGGCGTGGCCGAGCATTTGGGAGTCGAAAGCGGCGTCCACATTCGTATCGGCACGCTGAGTAAAGCACTGGGCTCAAGCGGCGGATTTGCCGCCGGTCGGCGCAGCCTGATCGATTGGCTTTTGAACCGCGCCCGTTCTTACGTTTTCTCCACTGCTTTTCCACCGGCTGTCGCCGCCGCCGCGACAGCCGCGCTGCAAATTGTGCGCGACGAACCCCAGCGTCGGCAGGAATTGCTGGCCCGCGCCGCCGCACTTCGCCGACAACTGACAGCTCAAGGCTGGAATCTCGCCCACTCCGAAAGCCAAATTATTCCGCTGTACATCGGCGATCCGCGGCGCACGATGCAGCTAGCAGAAACATTGCGCGAGCGTGGACTGCTCGTCCCAGGAATTCGTCCCCCATCGGTGCCGGCCGGCGAATCTTTGTTACGAATCAGTCTGAGTTGGGCTCACACTCCAGCCATGCTGGATAAGCTGCTGGCTGCGCTGGCCGATTGCTGGGCCGGGATGCGAGGAGTATAATCTTTGGTTCGGTTTATTTGGATCAACTTCAACCCGCCGACGGCCCTGTTCTGGCCAAACCCAACCGGTGCGTTGGCATTTTTTAGTTTTGTGGCACAAGGAGAACTATCGTGGGTATTCGTGTAGGTATTAACGGTTTTGGGCGCATCGGTCGGTTAGTGTTTCGCATTATGGCGGCCCGCGCCAGCGAGTTCGATGTGCTGGCCATCAACGATTTAACTGACACCAAAACTTTGGCCACCCTGCTCAAGTACGACAGCACCCATCGCCGCTTCAACGGCACGGTGCAGCACGACGACAACGCCATCGTGGTCAACGGCAAGCGGATTGAAGTGCTGAAAGAGCGCGATCCCGCCAAGTTGCCCTGGGGTAAGCTGGGCGTCGACGTGGTCGTGGAAAGCACCGGCATTTTCACCGGCCGGGCAGACGCCGCCAAAGGCAAAGCCGGGTACGATACGCACCTGCAAGCAGGCGCGAAAAAAGTCGTGCTTAGCGCGCCGGCCAAGGACAAGCCCGATTTAACCTGCGTGATTGGCGTGAACGATCAGGAGCTCACGCCGCAAGTCAAAATCGTCTCCAACGCCAGTTGCACCACCAACTGCTTGGCCCCCATGGCCAAGGTGCTGCACGACAAGTTCGGCATCGAAAAAGGCTTGATGACGACCGTTCACAGCTACACCAACGACCAGCGGCTGCTGGACCTGCCGCACGATAATTTGTACCGTGCCCGAGCCGCCGCCGCGAACATCGTTCCCACCACCACTGGCGCGGCCAAAGCCGTGGGCGAAGTCATTCCGTCGCTCAAGGGCAAGCTGACGGGCATTGCACTCCGGGTGCCCACCACCGACGGCAGCGTGACCGACCTGACGGCGCTGATGAAAAAAAATGTCACCAAGCAGGAAATCAACGCCGCCATGAAAGAAGCCGCCGACACGCCGCTGGAAAAAGGTGGCTTGAAGGGAATTTTGGAATACACCGACGACCCCATCGTCTCCAGCGACATCATCGGCAACCCGCACAGCTCCATCTTCGCCGCCGACCTGACCGAAGTGATCGACGGCAACCTCATCAAAGTCATCAGTTGGTACGACAACGAATGGGGCTATTCCTGCCGCACCGCCGACTTGATCGCCCGGCTGGGGAAAATGCTTTAGCATCAGTTACAGGGGCGATTGATGGGCTTTTTCAACCGAATTTTCGGCAAACGGTCACAACCCAGGAACCCAAGTTCGCCGCCTATTGAGCAGGCAGTTCTTGTGTATCTCGACGGTGTCGGATTACCAAACCACATTTATCAAGAATGTGAATTGGCGACGATTGAAGACCGACTGATGGCAACAATCGAGGATAGTAACCTGGGTGAATTTGACGGCAATGAAATTGGCCCGAAGGAGACGGTTTTGTACATGTACGGGCCCGATGCAGAAAAATTATTTGCAGGAATCGAGTTGACGCTACGGAATTATCCGCTATGTCAGGGCGCTCGAATCATCATTCGCCATGGTGGTCCAGGCGCAAACCAAAGAGAAATTAAGCTCTAGAAGCTGATTACCGATACGGCGACCACACCGGGCGGCGCGAGGCGTCCAGCAACGGTTTATCGTTTGAGGCGCCTGACGGCGTGGCAGCGGGCGTCGGCTGACTGGCCAGCGGCGCTGCGGTTAAAGCAGGGCCGGCGTCGCCATCGTCAGGCTGATACACACTATCGTGACGATCTGCCCCGGCTGCCGCTTGCGGATCAGCATCGGCAAAGGCATCAGCAGCCGATCGCGGCGATGATGAAGCCGTGGATTTTTTCCAATCGCGCGGGCCGGAATCGCCGCCAGCCACTTGCACGTCGATGGGCAAATTCGCTTCCAAACGCCGCCCATCAAACGTCGTGAACCGCACAAACACCCGCAAATCGCTGTGTGCAGGCGGAGTCTGCCATGGCAGTTCGAATTGCAGCGAAGCGCCGTCGTGATTCCGCCGCACATGCTGCGGCACTGCATCCGCATCGAAATCCCACCGCGCAATGCGGGCCGCCGAGCCTTCCAATGCCGGATCGACCACCACAATCGACACGTCGCCGGGTGCCAACACCCGCTTGCCGTGGGAATCGCGCTGCTGGATAACCACATTCAAGTATCCCCCGCCGGCTTGTCCGGTACTGTTCATTTCGCCCGTTAAGCCATCGTTCAGTTCGATGCTCTCGACTTCCGTGTCGGGGTTCAGCCGCTCCATAGGCCGCGCCTCGCTGCCGCCAGGTGTGGAATAGCTGGCTCGCTTGGCCATGGGTTCCGCCGCCGTGTAATCGGCCTGCTTGACCGCAGGGTCCAACATAGTATCGCCAGCCTGTTGGACCGCCGCGTCAGCCGTTGTGGGCTCTGGCTGAACGTTTCCGGCAACACTGGAATTGCTTTCACGCGTGCTGGAAGAGCTGGGCGTGAAGGGCTTTCCAGGCTGCACTTCCGGCATGGAAGGCGGGGCCGGTGGCAATCCCGGGGTCTCTGTCCCGCGGCCGGGCGATGGCGTAAAGGGCGGCGGCGGCCCCAAATCGGGCCCGCTGCTGTTGTTGCCTCGCAAAATGTCAGTCTGCTTGTTAAGCGAATTCGCCCGCGCATTTGCTTCATCCAACTCGCGCTGTTTGTCCTCTAGTTCCCAGCGTAAGCGGTAAATGCAATCTTCCTGCAAGCGCAGTTCGCGCTCCCAAAGTTGTTGATTCACGCGGTTTTTGTAATTGGAAAAACAACCGCTAGCTGGCAGCAGCAACGCCAACACGCTTAGGGTAACAACGTGCCGAAAATAGCCCGTCTTCATAAATCGCCTCATGCGAATAAACGGACGCCGCCCGATTCATTCGAGCGGAGGTCGATAAGTTTTGTTGTCCGCGAATGCGGAAATGGGAAAATGACCAATGACCAAATCTCAATGACCAAACTTAGCACTCGCGGGGTTGGTCATTGGTGCTTGGTGATTCGTCATTCTGCTTTCAAACCGGTGCCTTCACTTCCATGTGTTCAATCACCTGATCGATCAGCCGGTATTCCAATGCTTCCTGTGACGACATGAACCGATCGCGGTCCGTGTCTTGCTCAATTTTCTCCAGCGGATGCCCGGTATGCTTCAGCAAAATGGCG
>DATJYL010000132.1 GCA_035499655.1 Pirellulales bacterium | reverse complement strand
ATGGCGGAGTTTTAACGATGAACAAATCCTGCATACCACTGAAACAAATCATTACCACCGATGTGGTTTCCATCGATCCGCATGATACCCTGCGCGACGCTTTGGATGTCATGGTCGAAAACCACGTCTCCGCGCTTCCAGTGATCGACGCTCGCCAGCATTGTGTGGGCATGATCTCGGTCACCGACTTACTGGGCATGACCAAGGATTTGAGCGACGAGCTAAACGCCCTGTCCGAGTCAGGCGGCCTCGATCACGCCGTGCTGGTGCAGAAGCTCGAGCACGCCGATCTACTGACAGAATTAGTGCAAGATCTGATGTCGACCGAGGTAATTTCCGTAACCACCGACTCCACACTGGAGCATGCCGCGCGGCAAATGCTTCGTAATCACGTTCATCGCTTGGTGGTGCTCGATGACCAGCGACGCGTCATCGGGGTGGTCTCGACCATGGATCTGCTCGCCGCTTTCGCTGAAGAAACACACACTAGCCCCAATTCCTAAATCGATGGGTCGCACGACACCCGGGTGGCGTTATGGAGACAGAAGCTCTCGCTCAATTGCTCCGAAAACTACGGTTCACCGCCGATTTTCCCGATTTGATGCTGAAGCAACTGGCGGCCGCCGCAACGATCCGCCGCTTTGTTCCCCATGCGGTGTTGTTTTGGGAAAAATCTGAAAACGATCAACTGATGATTATTTGCTCGGGCAGCGTGTCCTTGGATATCCAGGTTCCGGGGCACGGCAGTGTGCAGCTTTTGACGTTAGGCCCCGGGGAGCTGCTGGCCTGGTCGGCGTTGCTGGGCGGACGGATGACCACGACCGCCACCGCCGTGGAGGAAACCAAGATAGTTTCCATATCGTCCGCCCAGGTGTTGGCCGCCTGCGAGGCCGATCATTCGTTCGGATACTGGCTGATGCGCCGCCTCTCCGATTCTTTGGCCGGGCGATTGACCGAAACTCGTACACAATTGGTTGACATCTTGACCTTCGACCAAGCCATCGGAATCCGAGCGACAAATACAGCGCCCGTGCGGGTGAAAGTACCCGGCAATCCAGCTCCTGGCCACAGCAGACCGCACTCGTAATTCGGAGTTTATGCTAGTGACGTCCGAACAGCCACAAACCTTCGAACAAGTCCACGATTTGTTTTCGGTCCGTCATGGTCCGCTTGACGTCTTTGTGCGCCCGAAAAACGTGGCGATGGTCGGCGCCTCCGAAAAGCCAAATAGCGTGGGACGCTCGCTGGTCGCGAATCTGCTGGGGAGCCCGTTCGGTGGAAAAGTATTTTTGATCAACCCCCGTCGCTCGACGGTGCTGGGGCATCAGTGTTACCCCAGCCTGGGTGATGCGCCGGAACCAATCGATTTGGCCGTCATCGTCGTGCCGGCCTGCGTCGTGCCACAGACCATCGCTCAATGCCTGCAGGCGCATGTTCGCGGCGCAATCGTCATTTCGGCCGGGTTCAAAGAAATCGGCTCCGCGGGCGCCGCTTTGGAGCACGAAATCCGCAACATGATCGTCGGAAAAAAATTACGCCTGATCGGCCCCAACTGCATGGGCGTAATGAGCCCCGTCACTAAACTGAACGCCACTTTTGCCGCCTCGATGGCTCGACCGGGAAACGTCGGCCTGATCAGCCAAAGCGGCGCCATGCTGAGCACCATTTTGGACTGGAGCGTGAGCGAGAACATCGGATTCAGCCATGTGTTTTCCGTGGGATCGATGCTCGACGTCGGCTGGGGAGATTTGATCGAATTCCTGGGAGACGATCCCCACACCACCAGCATCGTCATGTACATGGAGTCCATCGGCAACGCCAAGGCGTTTCTTTCCGCGGCGCGCGAAGTGGCCTTGCAAAAGCCGATCATTATCATCAAAGCCGGGCGATCCGAGAAAGCCTCGCAGGCGGCGGCCTCGCATACCGGGGCCATGGTCGGCAGCGACGATGTGCTCGACGCCGCTTTTCGACGTGTGGGGGCCGTGCGTGTGCATCACGTTTCGCAATTGTTCAACCTGCTCGAAGCGCTGGCCAAACAACCTCGGCCGCGCGGGCCGCGGTTGGCAATTGTCACCAACGCCGGCGGTCCCGGTGTGTTGGCAACCGACGCCCTGATGGAATCCGGCGGCCAATTGGCGAATCTATCCTCGACGACACTCGATTCTTTGAATCGCCTTTTGCCTTCCCATTGGAGCCACGGAAATCCGGTCGACGTGCTGGGCGACGCCAGCCCGGAACGCTTCGCACAGTGCGCGCAAATCTTGGCCGCCGCGCCGGAATGCGACGGTCTGTTGGCCATTCTCGCGCCCCAGGCCATCGCCGATCCCGCCGAAACCGCCCGGCAATTGGTCGCCCAAGTCAAGTCGGAAGACAAACCCATATTGTCCAACTGGATTGGCGGCAGCCAAATGGCGCCAGGTGTGAAAATACTCAATGAGGCGGGCATTCCCACCTTCACTTATCCCGACAGCGCCGCACGTACTTTTCAATACACGTGGCAATACAGCGACGCTTTGCGCGCCCTGTACGAAACCCCTTCAATGAGCGACGACGGCGGCAGCCGCGAAGCGCAATACCTGGCGGCCGACGTAATGCAAACCGCATTGAGCGCCGGCAGAACGCTCTTAACCGAACCCGAGTCCAAACAGGTTTTAAGCGCCTATGGCATTCCCACGGTCGAAACGCTGGTGGCGACCAATTCGGCGGACGCCGTGCGTTGTGCCAGAAAAATTGGCTATCCCGTCGCGCTGAAACTACTGTCCAAGACAATCTCACATAAGACCGACGTCGCTGGAGTTCGGCTCAACCTTCAGTCGGACGATCAAGTTGCAAATGCCTTCGTTTCCATTTCCAAAGCCGTGGCAGAAGCTGCCGGTCCGGGACATTTCGACGGCGTTACCGTCCAGCAAATGCTTGGAATGAACGGTTACGAACTACTGATCGGGTGCAAAATCGATTCGCAGTTGGGGCCGGTCATCGCCTTCGGCGCCGGTGGACAGCTTGTGGAAGTATTTCAAGATCGTGCGCTGGGCTTACCTCCCTTAACCTCGACCCTCGCCCGTCGCATGATGGAGCGCACCAAAATCTATCGTGCCCTGAAAGGAATTCGAGGGCGAAAACCGGTCGATCTTGCGGCTTTGGAGCAATTACTGGTCCGCTTCAGCCGCCTGGTCCTCCAACAACCCAGAATTTGTGAAATCGAAATCAATCCCCTGCTGGCCGGCGAAAATGGCTTCATCGCCTTGGATGCACGGGTGATTTTGCACCCGGCCACCTGTGCCAGTGCAGATTTGCCGCAACCGGTGATTCGGCCGTATCCGCGGCAGTATATGACGCATTGGACCGCGAAAGACGGCCGTACCCTGTTCATCCGGCCCATTCGCCCCGAAGACGAATCGCTCATGGCGTCCTTTCACGAATCGCTCTCGCAAGAGTCCGTCTATTCGCGCTATGCGCAAGTTTTATCGTTAAGCCAACGCACGGCTCACGAACGTTTGGCGCGTTTGTGTTTTATCGATTACGACCGCCAAATCGCGCTGGTTGCCATCGACGAACTACAAACGCCGCCCAAACTGGCCGCCGTGGCTCGTCTAATTAAATTGCACGCCAGCCATAGCGCCGAGTTTGCAATCGTCGTCAGCGATGTCTACCAGGGTTTGGGGCTGGGAACTCAGTTAATGGATTTGATTGCGGCAATTGGCCGAGACGAAAAGCTCCAGCGAATCGTCGGGCAAATCAGCGTCACCAACCGACGCCTGTTGACCATTTGCCAGCAATTAGGGTTTGAATTTGTGGAGACTTCAGATCATACGACATACACGGCAATTCTGAATGTCGCTGCAGGAGCTAAACATGCAATCGCGACAACCTGTAACGGTTGACGGCAACGAAGCGGCGGCTTCCATCGCCCATCGATTGAGCGAAGTCATTGCCATCTACCCCATTACGCCCGCCTCGCCCATGGGAGAACTCGCCGACGCGTGGTCGGCTCAGGGACGCACAAACATCTTCGGCGCCGTTCCCGACGTCATCGAAATGCAAAGCGAAGCTGGTGCCGCGGCCACCGTGCATGGCGCGCTGCAAACCGGCGCCTTGTCGACCACGTTCACGGCTTCACAAGGCCTGCTGCTGATGATCCCCACCATGTACAAAATTGCCGGCGAGCTGACGCCCACGGTGTTTCACATTTCCGCCCGTACCATCGCGACCCATTGCCTGTCGATCTTCGGCGATCACAGTGACGTCATGGCCTGCCGTCAATGCGGCTGGGCCATGTTGTGTTCCAACTCGGTGCAGGAAGCGCATGATTTGGCCCTGGTGGCCCATGCTGCCACGTTGGAAACTCGCGTGCCGTTTGTGCACTTCTTCGATGGTTTCCGCACCTCGCACGAAGTCAACAAAATCGAACAGCTTGCCGACGACGACTTGCGCTCCATGATCGATCCAGCGTGCGTCGAAGCACACCGCGCGCGAAGCCTGGATCCAGATCGGCCGGTCCTGCGCGGCTCCGCGCAAAATCCCGACGTGTTTTTTCAAGCCCGCGAGGCTTGCAATCGATTTTACGATGCAGTCCCCAGCCTGGTCCAAGCGAAGATGGATCAATTCGCCGCTCTCACCGGGCGAGAATATCATTTGTTCCAGTACGAGGGAGCGCCCGATGCCCAGCGCGTCATCGTCATGATGGGCTCCGGCGTCGGCGCCGTTGCCGAAGCCCTAAAAGTTTTGACAGATCGCGGCGAAAAAGTTGGCTTGCTCAAGGTTCGGCTGTACCGTCCGTTCGCCGTCGAAGCATTCATCAAAGCACTGCCGCGCACCGTGCGCACCATCGCCGTCCTCGATCGCACCAAAGAACCCGGCGCCATGGGCGAGCCCCTGTATCAGGACGTCGTTACCGCGCTGGCCGAGCAGTGGCCCAATGGGAGCAATGGCCATCCCCGGCCGGTCGTCATCGGCGGCCGCTACGGCTTGTCGTCCAAAGAGTTCACGCCGGCCATGGCCGCCAGGGTGTTCCACGAACTTTCGTCTGAGCAGCCCAAGCAACATTTCACCATCGGCATTATTGACGATGTGACACATCTCAGCCTGAAGTGGGACGAAGAGTTTACTACCGAGGGCAGCGATGTCACCCGCGCTGTCTTCTACGGCCTGGGGAGCGACGGCACCGTGGGCGCGACGAAAAACTCTGTAAAAATCATCGGCGAGAACACGCCGCTTTACGCGCAAGGGTACTTTGTTTACGACTCCAAAAAGGCCGGCTCGGTCACAATTTCCCACTTGCGGTTCAGTCCGCGGCCGATCGATTCCACGTATCTAATCGAGCGGGCGAATTTTGTGGCCTGCCATCAATTTCAATTTCTCGAACGACTCGACATGCTGCAACTGGCCGACCCCGAGGCCACCTTTTTGCTCAATAGCCCCTTCGGCCCTGATGAAGTGTGGGGCCGCCTGCCGCGCGAAGTCCAGCAGCAAATCATCGACAAGCGGCTGAAGTTTTACGTGGTCGATGGTTACAGCGTGGCACAAATGGCGGGCATGGCAGGCCGCTTTAATACCGCCATGCAAACGTGCTTTTTCGCCCTGGCCAATGTGCTGCCGCGCGAACAAGCGGTCGAAAAAATCAAGGAATCCATTCGCAAAACCTACGGCAGACGCGGCGAATCGGTCCTGCAAAGCAATTGGGCCGCCGTGGATGGCGCGCTGGCCTCGTTACACCAAGTTGAAGTGCCAGCCGAAGCGACCTCCACCACGCACAGATTGCCAGCCATCTCAGTAACTGGCAATCAAATGGATGCTTTTATCGAGCGCGTCACGGCAATGCTTCTCAGTGGCCAGGGCGATCGGCTTCCGGTTAGCGCATTGCCCGTCGATGGTACTTTCCCAACGAACACCGCCCGCTTCGAAAAGCGCAGCATCGCAATTGACATTCCCATCTGGGACAAAAATTTGTGCACGCAATGCGGTCTGTGCGCGCTGGTTTGTCCGCATGCAGCCATCCGGATGAAGGCCTTTCCAAGCCAGGCCTGCGAAGCTGCTCCAAAATCGTTCCAATCCAAACCGTACGCCGCAAAAGAATTGCCCGACTACTTGATGACAATTCAAGTTGCCCCCGACGATTGCACGGGCTGCGGTGTGTGTGTCGATGTTTGTCCGGCCAAAAGCAAAGAAGTGGTTAAGCACAAAGCCATCAACATGGAGGCCAAGCTGCCGCATTTGGCGACGGAGCGGGAAAATTTTGATTTCTTTTTGCAGATTCCCGAATTCGACCGCACCAGCGCGAAAATCGACACCGTCAAAGGCTCGCAACTGTTGCAGCCGCTGTTCGAATTCTCCGGCGCCTGCGCCGGCTGCGGCGAAACCCCGTATCTGAAACTTCTTAGCCAACTCTTTGGCGACCGAGCGGTCATCGGCAATGCCACCGGTTGCTCTTCCATTTATGGCGGGAATTTGCCAACCACCCCTTGGGCACAAAACGCCCTGGGCCGCGGTCCAGCCTGGAACAATTCGCTGTTCGAAGATACCGCCGAATTTGGACTCGGCCTCCGCATGGCCATCGACCAAAAGCAAGGCTACGCTCAATATCTTCTGGCGCAATTGAGCGGCCAGCTTGGCGATGGGCTAGTCCAGCAATTAATCGAATCTTCCCAGACAAACGAAGCTGAATTGGCCCAACAGCGGCAGCGCGTCGCTGCCCTGCGCAAACGATTGACTCGAATCAATTCGCCCGATGCAAAACGACTGGATGCGATTGCCGATTCGTTGGTGAAGCGCTCGGTGTGGATCGTCGGCGGCGATGGCTGGGCCTATGACATCGGTTACGGCGGCTTAGATCATGTCCTCACCACCGGCCGCGACGTAAACATCCTGGTCCTCGACACCGGCGTATATTCCAACACCGGCGGTCAAGCGTCGAAAGCCACGTTCCGGGGCGCGGTCGCCAAGTTTGCATCGGGCGGTAAAGCGTCTCGCAAAAAAGACCTGGGAATGATGGCCGTGGCCTACGGCAACGTTTATGTCGGTCAGGTGGCGATGGGCGCAAACCCGGCGCAAACCATTCGCACCTTCCAAGAGGCCGAATCCTATCACGGCCCGTCGCTCATTCTGGCCTACAGCCATTGCATTGCGCACGGCATCAACATGACCACTTCCATGGGACACCAAAAAGACGCTGTCAACTGCGGCTTTTGGCCCCTCTATCACTTCGATCCCCGCCAGGCCCAATCAGGCGGCCAGTCGTTCCGTTTAGATAGTCACAAACCAAAGACCAGATTCCGAGATTTTGCGATGCTCGAAGGCCGGTTTGCAATGTTGGCCCGCTCGAATCCAGAGCATGCCGAACGTTTATTTGCTTTGGCCCAGCGCGACATTGATGATCAATGGCGGTATTACGAACAAATGGCTGCCATCGATCGCGGCGGTTCAACTTCCCCCGCTCCCGCCGAATCAGCAACAAACGCCGACGTCAACGGTGACTCAATTCCCTCACCTAAAACCACAAACCCGGTCGCACTATGAACGTCGATCTTTCCACACGCTATCTGGGGCAAAATCTTGTAAATCCGTTGGGTGCTTCGGCTGGCCCCCTGACCGGCCGGCTCGATTCGCTTCGCCGCCTGCAAGATGCCGGCGCTGCGGTGGCTGTTTTGCCCTCGCTCTTCGAGGAACAAATTCAGCACGATGAGCAAGAACTGGAGCGGCTCTATGAGTATCAGGCCGAATCGTTTGCCGAATCGCTCAGCTTTTTTCCTGAGCTGGAAAACTACAACACCGGCCCGCGTGGTTACCTTAAATACTTGGAAACGGCCAAACGCGCCGTTTCGATTCCGCTGATCGGCAGTCTAAACGGCTGCTCTTCCAGCGGCTGGGTCCGCTATGCCAAAGCCATCCAAAATGCCGGAGCCGATGCCCTAGAGCTGAACATTTATTTCGTCCCGACCAATCCAGAGATGACCTCCACGGACGTCGAAAATCGTTATGTTCAATTGGTCGCCCAGGTTTGCCAATCGGTTTCGATTCCCGTCGGCGTGAAACTCGGTCAAAATTTTTCCAGCCTCCCGCATTTTGCCCGCCGGCTGGTTTATGCCGGCGCCGCGGGCCTGGTCTTATTCAACCGTTACCTCGAAGCCGATATCGATCTCGAATCGTTGACGTTCAAGCCCGATTTGATCCTCAGCCACCGGCACGAAGCACGCGTCCCCATCCGCTGGATTGCCATCCTCCGCGATCAAATCAATGCTTCGCTGGCCGCCACTGGCGGAGTGCATCGCACCCAGGGCATCATCAAGCTGCTCTTAGCCGGCGCCGATGTCACCTTTATGACCAGTGTCCTCCTGCTTAAAGGTCCCGACTTTTTAAGGACGCTGCTGGTCGACCTGGCCCGCTGGCTCGAAGAACACGAATACTCATCCGTCGAGCAATTGAAAGGCAGCATGAGCCGCGGCAATGCTCCGGACCCGGGACAACTGGAACGCGCCAACTACATGCAGGCGCTTATCGAGTACTCCCCTCATCGACGAGAGCCTCACTTCGATTGACGCGGCAAAACAAATCGCAAGCCTTCATTTCACGCTTTCTCGCGTTCCGTTCATGCGCGCCGCCGTCAATCGTTCCCGGCCTCTGGTGCAATGACTCAGCTCCTGAACTTCGGTTTTTCCCCCTACCACCAGCGGCACTCGCTGGTGAATGTCGTGCGGTTGGATTTCCATAATTCGCCCGGTCCCGTCCGTTGCCATCCCGCCGGCTTGTTCCGCAATGAAAGCAATCGGATTGGCCTCGTACAGCAACCGCAGCTTGCCTTGGGGATAATCTCGTGTCGGGGGATATAAAAACACTCCCCCCTTGATCAACGTGCGATGAAAATCGGCCACCAACGACCCAATGTAGCGCGATGTATATCGCCGCCCCAAAGCGCCGCTGCGCAACTTCCCCAAGTACTGCTGATATTCCTCCGGAAAGCTGTCGGCGTTGGCCTCGTTCACCGAATAAATTTTACCCGCTTCCGGCATGCGGATGTTTTCATGACTGAGCACATATGCGCCAATTTCCGGATCCAACGTAAAGCCGTGAACGCCTTGCCCCGAGGTGTACACGAGAATGGTCGACGAGCCATAAACCACATATCCCGCGGCAATTTGTCGCACCCCGGGCTGCAACACAGCCGCATGAGGGTGATCGCGCGAGACAATGGGCGATTGGAGCAGGATCGAAAATATCGTTCCCACTCCCACATTCACGTCGATATTCGACGATCCGTCCAACGGGTCAACAACGACAATGTATTTGCCGCTCTCGGCGCGCCCTTCGAACATCACCGGGTCGTCGTTCTCTTCCGAGGCCAATATGGCCACGTCCTCGCGCATCCGCAAACAGTGCAGCAACGCCTGGTTGGCATAAACATCCAACTTGTGTTGTGCCTCTCCATGCAAATTCGTCGTCCCAGCCTCTCCCAGCACGTCCAGCAATCCACCGCGGCGCACCTTGGCCTGCGTCATTTTCGTCGCCAGCGTAATGCCCGAAAGCAACCACGAAAATGCCCCCGTGGCTTGCGGAAACCGCTTACGCTGCTCCAGTAGAATATGCTGCTCAACGGTGACAATCATAACTTGTTCCTCATTGAAATAACCCACGCTGAGAAACATCGTCGCAACCGCCGAAATCACCGCGGAAACTGCCAACTGGACCGCGATTCACCGACTCACGGCCTTTGAATTTTGGGGTGCGGCCTGCGCCGACTGCACCCCGGCTTTTGACGTCAGGCCGGCGGATGCCAGCCCGCGTCGGCCCACAACTCGCCGCTGACCGCGGAATTGGAAATCATAAAACAAATCGCATCGGCAATTTCCTCGGTCCGTATCAGTCGGCGGAGTTGAGTAAACGGAAGAACATTCTTTTCCAGAAACTCTTTTCCTAACTGCTGGGCCATCGCCGTATCGGTGAAGCCTGGATGAATGATGCCGCAGCGCACCCCGCAATACATGGCCTCCTTCATGAGCGTGGCTGCCGCGCCTTCCAAACCCGCCTTGGTCGTCGCATAGGAAATTTGCCCCTTATTGCCACGCGACGATACCGAGCCGATGAACACAATGGCTCCCTGAACCGCTTCCTCCGGTTCCCAGCGCTTCAAACCTCGCTTGTGCCGGTCCTCGGCAATCCGAACGACCATTTCTATGGCCCAATAGATCGGCGCCACAAGATTCACTTCCATCACTTGCCGGAACGTAGTGATGGAATACGGTTCCGCCTTTCCCGTCTCTTTGTTCATTCGAACCGCTAGCCCATCCTTGGTAATACCCGCCGCTGGCACGCAAATGCTTACCAGGTTGTGCCGAGAAACGGCTTCGTCATACACCTGTACCCGAAAGGTTTCGTTCGTCACGTCGCCGGCGTTGGCCTGCACAATGTCGCGGCCTATTTCCTTATTGATCATTTCCGCCGCTTCAAAGACCAGGTCGCTCCGATCCACCAGGATGACGATTCTCGCGCCACGTTTGGCCAACTCCCGCGCCACCGCTCGCCCAATGCCGCTGGCTGCACCGGTTACAAGGGCAACCTTGTTTTCGATCTTCATGGCAGTTGCTCCTTATCGCAAGTCCGCCTGAAATGAGGACGAACTAAACGGCCTTAGGCTGCCAAAACGAACTTCGGCAGCCGTATTGGCGTGAACTACGAGCCCGCCTTGGTCAACAGCTCGGTGCATTTCAGCACCGCATCTTGGAATTCGCCGATCTGCGCTTCGGAAGCCTCGCGCAGGCAATCCAGCGTTTTCCGACAAAGTTGCTCGCTCCGTCGTCGGTATTCTTCCGGGTTGGTCGCCTCGCCGACGCGCAACGCCGCATCGAGTGCTTCGATGGCAGCCTGATACTGTTTGTCCATCACATCGCGGTGCTTGCGGACCAAATCGGAAACCGTGGTGGCCCATTGCTTCTGGAAATCGCGCGCTTTGTCGATCCAAATCGACTGTGGCGTCGGAAAGGGCCACATGTGCGTCCACTGATGAAAAATCTCCTGGTGCAATTTAAGGTTGGTTTCCGCCGCGCGACGGATGTTTTGAAAAACGTCCTCAAACACTTTGCTGCCGGCCGCTGTTTCGGTTGCCATGGCTTGTTCTCCCATAAAAAAGCGTGAATGTGCAGGTGCGAGATCAATCGGCCGCCGATCTTCGCTTCTGCAGCAATTATCTCATAATCGACCCCCAATGTCAAGCCTATTATGCTGCAAATGCGAAATCGCATTTAATACCACATTTTATAGACGTCTGTTAGATTATATCGGCATTTATATGGGCAATAATGCTGCATAATGTTAAGCACAATGTTGCAAAAGCGCTAAATTGAGGTATAATTGGGCCGTACGAAGATGCTGCTGGGAGTAATGCCGATGCCTGACGATCTGGTCCAAATCACACGCTATCCCAATCGCCGCTTTTACGCGCGCGACAAAAGCAACTACGTTTCGCTGGAAGACATCGAAGCCATGGTCCGGCGGGGACAAAATGTCGAAATTCACGATAGCCAGACCGACGAGGATTTGACCGGCATTGTGCTCACGCGGATCATCATGGAACGGCAGCCGGAAAAAATGCGGCTGTTCCCCATCGGCATGTTGCATTACATCTTGCGCTCCAACGAGGTCATGTCCGACTTCTTGCGTGATTATTTCCGCCAGGTGCTCCCTTATTTGGAGTATCTGCAACGGCATGGGGCGGCAGCCATCAATTTGGCGCAAAAACCCATGCACTGGATCAAAGCGTGGCTGGACAACTTTGTGCCCCGCAACAGCAACCAAGCCCCGTTGACGCCTCCGACCGACGAAGCCGATGAATTGGGAAAACGGGTCGCGCAACTGGAAGAACGGATTCGACAGTTGGAAGCCCAACAAGAAAACATTTAACTGCGCTTCTGGCGACCAAATGGAGACTGGCCTCTTGACGCATTCGTGAAAACGGCTAAACCGAATTGCCAGCGCGGCGGCCTAATGCCAGCGCTGCTCCGCGCGGCCTTTCAATGACAACTTTAACAAGGCGGCTTCCCCAGCTAAATAATTCCTTATGCAAGAAATCGTTCACCAACTCGAACAAAAACGTGCCGCAGCGGAACTCGGCGGCGGACGCCAACGCATCGAGGCACAACACGCCAAGGGAAAGCTTTCCGCGCGGGAACGGATTGAATTGCTCCTGGACCCGGGCACGTTCGAGGAATGGGACATGTTCGTTGAGCATCGCTGCAGCGATTTCGGCATGGACCAGCAGCGCATTCCCGGCGACGGGGTGGTCACCGGCTACGGAACGATCAACGGCCGCATGGTGTTCATCTTCAGCCAAGATTTCACCGTCTTCGGCGGATCGCTTTCCGAAGCGCATGCCGAAAAAATTTGCAAAATCATGGACCATGCCATCAAGGTCGGCGCGCCGGTCATCGGCTTGAACGATTCGGGCGGGGCCCGCATCCAGGAAGGCGTAGCCTCGTTGGGCGGCTATGCCGAAGTGTTCCAACGCAACGTGTTGGCTTCGGGCGTCATTCCGCAAGTCTCGGTAATCATGGGCCCCTGTGCGGGCGGCGCCGTTTACTCGCCGGCCATGACCGATTTCGTGTTCATGGTGAAAGACACCTCTTACATGTACGTCACCGGGCCGGACGTGGTGAAAACCGTAACGCACGAAAGCGTAACGCACGAAGAACTGGGGGGCGCCATCACCCATTCCACCAAATCCGGCGTGGCGGACCGGGCCTTCGAAAACGACGTCGAAGCGCTGCTCATGGTCAGGCGCTTCATCAACTACTTGCCGGCCAACAACCGCCTGCCGCCGCCCCATCGCCCCACGCCCGACCGGGCCGACCGGGTTGAACCTTCCTTGGATACGCTCATTCCGGCCAATCCCAACAAGCCGTACGACATGAAAGAGTTGATTTTCAAAATTGTCGACGACACCGACTTTTTCGAAATCCAGCCCGAGCATGCCAAGAACATCATCGTCGGGTTTGCCCGAATGGAAGGCAACCCGGTGGGGATTGTCGCCAATCAACCGCTGGTGTTGGCCGGCTGCCTGGATATCAAATCGTCGATCAAGGCGGCCCGCTTCGTGCGGTTTTGCGATTCCTTTAACATCCCGATTTTGACCTTCGTCGATGTTCCCGGCTTTATGCCCGGCACGGCGCAGGAGTTTGGCGGCATCATTAAGCACGGCGCCAAGCTGCTGTATGCGTATGCCGAAGCCACGGTGCCCAAAATCACGTTGATTACGCGGAAGGCCTACGGAGGCGCTTACGACGTGATGGCGTCGAAGCACTTGCGGGGCGACGTCAACATCGCCTGGCCAACCGCCGAAATCGCCGTGATGGGTCCCAAGGGGGCCGTGGAAATCATCTTTCGCAAAGACATCGGCAACGGCCAACGAATTGCCGAGCTGACCGAAGAATACCGCACCAAGTTTGCCAACCCGTTCATTGCCGGGCATCGCGGTTACATCGACGACGTCATCATGCCGCGCCAAAGCCGCACGCGCATTTGCCGCTCGCTGGCCATGCTGCGAAACAAAAAACTGGAAAACCCGTGGCGCAAACACGGCAACATCCCACTGTAGAAGCAAAACCCAGCCACTAGACAACCAGACGACCAGACACAAGACCCCTGTCCGTAGGCCATGTTCAAAAAAATTCTGATTGCCAATCGGGGTGAAATTGCCTGCCGCGTGATCAAAACCGCGCGGAACATGGGAATTGGCACCGTGGCGGTTTACTCCGAGGCCGACGTCGAAGCGCTGCACGTTTCGCTGGCTGACGAGGCCGTTTGCATTGGCCCGCCCGCTTCGGCTCAAAGTTATTTGGCCATCGACAAAATCTTGCAGGCCTGCCAAACCACCGGGGCCCAGGCCGTACACCCCGGTTACGGTTTTCTTTCCGAAAAGGCTGCTTTTGCCCAGCGGCTTGGCGAGGCCGGCATCGTGTTCATCGGCCCGCCACCGCAGGCCATGACCAGCCTGGGCGATAAAATTACTTCCAAAACAATCGCTCGTCAGGCGGGTGTGAACACCATACCCGGCCACACGGAAATTATTCACGATGCCGATCACGCCGTCAGCATCGCCAACGAGATCGGTTACCCTGTCATGCTGAAAGCCAGCGCGGGCGGCGGCGGCAAAGGGATGCGGCTGGCACGCAACGACGACCAGTGCCGCGAAGGTTTTTTGCGGGCCACCGGAGAAGCGCGCTCCGCATTTGGCGACGATCGGATCTTCATCGAAAAATATATCGACCAGCCGCGGCACATCGAAATTCAAATTCTCGCCGACATTCATGGAAACATCGTTTATTTGGGCGAGCGCGAATGTTCGCTGCAGCGGCGGCATCAAAAAGTCATCGAAGAAGCGCCCTCGCCCTTTCTCGATCAGGCGACCCGGACCGCCATGGGCCAGCAGGCGGTGGCGTTGGCCCGCGCGGCCAACTATCAATCGGCCGGCACCGTGGAGTTTATTGTCGACGCCGACCGGAACTTTTACTTCCTGGAAATGAACACCCGGTTGCAGGTCGAGCATCCGGTTACGGAATTCGTCACGGGATTGGACCTGGTCGAGTTGATGATTCGCATCGCCGCCGGCGAATTGCTGCCGTTTTCGCAATCCGACGTGCAAATGAACGGCGCCGCCATTGAAGCCCGCGTTTACGCGGAAGATCCGTTTCGCAATTTTCTGCCGTCGGTGGGCCGCCTGGTGCGTTACTTGCCGCCGCAGGAAACCCAATCCGTGCGGGTCGATACCGGCGTTTACGAGGGGGGCGAGGTTTCGATCCACTACGACCCGATGATCGCCAAGCTCATTACCCACGGGGCAACTCGTGACGAGGCAATTTTGCGCATGCGCGACGCCCTGAACGAGTTTTACATTCGCGGCGTGTCGCACAACATCAGCTTTCTGGCGGCGCTCGTCCAACATGTGCGTTTTCGCGAAGGCCGCATTAGCACGAATACCATCGCCGAGGAATACCCCACCGGCTTTCACCCGGCCGACACGGTCCATGACAATCCGGCGATGCTCATTACCGTGGCCGCGGCCATTCATCGCCGATACATGGACCGGGCGGCGGGCATCAGCGGCCAAATGCACGGTTATGAACGAAAAGTGCAGGACGATTGGGTCGTGGTGCTGGCCGGCAAGCAGCACGCCGTGAATGTGCGCCCCATCGCCGGCGGGCACGATGTCATTTATCAGGGTAATTGCTACCGCGTGCTCAGCGATTGGCAATTTGGCCAGCCGCTGTTTAAGGGCACCGTATACGGTACGCCGGTCTGCATTCAGGTGGAGCGGCGGAACATGTTTTACCGCTTGTTCCACTGGGGTTCGCAGGTCGACGTCATGGTGCTGACCGCCCGGGCGGCCGAACTGCTGGCTACGATTCCGGAAAAAAAGCCGGTCGATACCGCCAAGTATTTGCTTTCCCCCATGCCGGGGTTGCTGTCGCAGTTGATGGTGCGCGTGGGAGAAGAAGTGAAACTGGGCCAGCACCTAGCCGTGGTCGAGGCGATGAAAATGGAAAACGTGCTGTGTGCCGAGCGCGACGGCAAAATTCAAAAAGCCCTAGCCACCGTCGGCGAAACGCTGGCCGTCGACCAGCCGATCTTGGAGTACGAGTGAGGGGCATGAGGGGATAGGGGACAGGGGGCAGTGGGTGGGAATGACGATCCCGGCGCGCCGGGACGAATGACGAATGAATGACCAATGACCAAGCACCAATGACCAAAGCGCGCCCGATGCGCGCAGGGGAACATTTGGGAACTCTTGATAAAATGATTTCCGGTGTCGTCGGCCCCGAGGGGTCGTGCGTTCGGTGATTCTAGCACCCCTCACCCCAACCCTCTCCCACAAGGGGAGAGGGAGTGAGAAGAGCACCAGGTCACCTATGTAATGTTTGACGATCGGCGCCTGGGATGCCTAACCAGGCATTAAGTCATAACGCCGATCGACCTGTCACGACCCCAGCGCTCGTTTTCGCCTATGACGGTCCCGGGTGGGCGGATCATAGGAAGAGGCGCGTTGTCGGGCCGACGACCTTCCACTGAAGCGGGAAGCATCTGGCAATTAACGTCATGTTGATTTTCCATTTGCTTAACGCTTCCTATCTAACCGGAGGACCAACTCCGCAGAGGCACGCACTGCAGGCGCTACATCGTTTCAGTCCCGTTTCCGATATAGCAGTGACTAGACTACCTTTCTAGCTTGTTTGCCTGTTGTCATGGATCAATGTCGCGATCATTGTGTGGGCGGATCATAAACTGTAGCCGGGGTCTGCGACCCCGGAGCGGCCTCACAGAGGCCGGCTACAGCGGAAATCGGCTCACGCATCCATCGAGCAATGGAAACACGAAGTTTTACACGTCAATTACGTGACATACAGATGTACACTATAGAGCATTGATTATAAAATGCAAGGCAATTTTTGGGCCAGCGGTTAAAGTCGGCAGCGCTGGCAGAGCCAATGGGGTCCGTAAGAAATCCAGAATGTCCCCACGCCTGTTCGGCTCGAATTGGCGCATTCTATTACCACCTTTTGACAACCGATTGGTGGGGGCGCAAAATAACGACTACTTATTCCGATTCTGGTGTAACTTTCGGAGGTACTGTAATGCGCCAGTTCACTGTTTTGTTGGTTGTATTTCTCGTCTGTACCGCAAGGGCGGCTCAAGATGACCCCATCAAAGCGCAGCTGACCGCTGCTAAACAGGACTTTGAGAAGGACATGGCTGCCGCTCATAGTGCACTTGCAACACTACTCACGGATAAGGAAGCAGGGGCGCAAAAGGCAGGCAATCTTACATTGCTTGAAAAGGTACGGGCTGAGCAGACAGCGTTTGAGTCCAACGACGAACTTCCAAAATCGGTATCGACGCGGACGTACACCGAAGCCAACAAAAAGGCGCGGGCGAATTTGGAGGATGCTTACCTTGCAGCCCGCAAGGCTTACACGCAAGCCGGCCAAATCGACGACGCCAACGCGGTCGATCAAGAATTGCAGGCATTCAGAATTACTGGACAAATCTACAAAACATTGCCGGAATCCAAAATTGGCCAGCAAACAGATAATGAAATTCCTATCGACGCAGTAGCGTTCGAGGGACATCATTACAAATACTTCGCGGATAAATCTACTTGGCACGTGGCACGTGCAAAATGCGAGAAAATGGGTGGTCATCTTATTTGCATCGGTAACGCGCGTGAGGATTCTTTCGCTGTGCAATTGATCGACCGTGCGCACGCGAGCGGTGCATGGATTGGGGCCACCGACGAGGAAGTGGAAGGAAAGTGGCTATGGGTTAACGGCGAGCCTTTTTATTACACTCATTGGGGGCCTCGGCAGCCGGACAACACAAATGGTGTCGAAGATGTTGGCGAGATTCTATACGGAACCTGGAACGACATGGTTGAAGGAAAGAGGCAAGGCTTTCTTTGTGAGTGGGACCGTTAAATATCAATCCGGTCTATCCCGTGGTAAAAAACACAAGGCACGAAGGGGCCGATTGCGTGGAAAGAGTACCGGGCTACCATACAACTACGTATGTTGTCAGGCGAGGCAAAACGGCCTTGGGAAAATGCCAAATAGCAGTCTGTGCGTTTACCATATTGATCCACGTGAACTTCGGATCATCGTGGCTTGTCATTTCAGCCGCTATAATGTTGAGAACTTTGCAATTTGGGCACTGACTCATTCATGGGCTTGCAATGACCTTACAAATTGAAAATGCGAGTCGAGAACTAAAAAAGGTATACAACATTCTGGCAGAAGATGTCGAAGCTGTGCGTGCATACGGAAAATCTAATCCATCGCCGTTTGCACACCGTACTTTGTTTCGCACATACTTTGCTCTTGTGGAGGGCCTTTCTTACCAATTCCGAAAGCTTGCGTTAGCTTGTGCTGAGTATAAACCTGACCTATTTACCAAAGAGGAAATTATTCTGCTTAAAGAGCAGAAATTTATTCTCAGCAATGAGGGAGAACCTGTTACGATTCATGCCGGATTCCAGAAGCCTTTACCTAGCATACTGTTTACGATGCGATGTTGTGCAAAAGCGTATGGGGCGTCATTTCTACCCGATACCAACATTCAGATTGGCTATACTAAGATGAAGGAATTCATAACACTGAGAAATGGGCTTACGCATCCAAATCCGCCGCCGACCTAGAACTAAATGAGTCGCAGATCAGTATTGCGGCAGACGCAGCATCTTGGTGGAAACAAAATGTACAGAGAATGCTTGAGAGTTGTAGTCAGGCCGACGAGTCGGGACAACAACCAACAGCATAAAGTTGCCGATGCAAATACCACTGTCAAAAGCGAAACGACTGTGGATACCTATTGACGTTGTGGCTCACCAAGTTGACCCGTGAGATTCAAAAGAAGCATAAGGATAGTTAGAACAATGCACCGCAAGCCACACGGTTGCAAATTCTTGTCACCCCAACTATCTTAGGGGCGGTTGTACTACAACCGGATTGATGCTTTTTGATGTTCGATTGTGTGCGATTGTCACTCGCCTACAACCAGCTTTTGATAAGACTGTATAGCAGTTTTGACAGTTTCGCCCGGACTGCTACCCCTCACCTCAACCCTCTCCCGCAAGGGGAGAGGATGTTTTGTTAGAGTTTCTTACTCGCATGGCGCGGGCGATTGTGCGATGGCCAAAATGCGGCGGGCGGATTCGGCGTGTAGGGCTTCGATCAAGCGGCCGTCGACGGTGGTGACGCCTTTGCCCTGGCGTTGGGCGTGATCGAACGCGGCGATGATTTTTCGGGCCCTCTCGATTTCCGCCGCGGTGGGCGTAAACACACGATTGCAAACTTCGACTTGCGCGGGGTGAATCAGCGTTTTGCCGTCGAAACCCAGCAAGCGGGCCTGAACGCATTCGGCGGTAAAGCCTTCGAGATTGGCGGGCTCGTTATAAACGCCGTCGAGAATCATTTTGCCGGCGCTGCGGGCCGCCAACAGACAGTGCGACAAGGCGAACAACAGCGGCTGTCGGCCGGGCAGATTCTCGGCGTGCAACTGGCAGAGCAGATCGTTCGTGCCCATCACCAGCACCGTCAGCCTGGAAGACGAGTGTGCGATTTCACGGGCGTTCAACACGGCGTCGGCAGTTTCCAAGACGGCCCAGATTTTGATTTGCGGCGAAAGACCGGTGGCATCGAGTTCCTGCTCGATGGTCAGTACATCGCCGGCATGGTTGACTTTTGGCACCACGATGGCCGCCGGCTGAACGCTTGCCAGCGCACACAAATCGTCGTGATGCCAGGGAGTATTGAGCGCATTGATGCGAATTACCAATTCGCGGCGGCCGTATTGCGCGTCGGCCAGGGCCGCACATGCCTGCCCGCGAGCCGCCGGCTTGGCCTCGGGAGCGACGGCATCTTCCAGATCGAAGATGAGGACGTCGGCCGAGAGGGTTTTGGCTTTTTCCAAAGCGCGTGGGTTGTCGGCGGGAACGAACAATGCCGAGCGGCGGGGTCGAAGGTCGGCGGTGATAGACAATTCGCGCCTCCTACCAAGAAATTCCAAAGGCGGCGAGAATTTGCCGAGCGGCGGCTTCCGGCGTGGTTTCGCCCTGCAAAACTTTGGATTCCAGTTCGCCGCGCAAGGCATGTACCCCAGGATGTGTGCGGACCGCCTGTTGCAAGCGATCGTCGACCGTGGACCACAGCCAGCGCAGGTTTTGCTGGCAGCGGCGCGAGTGGAGTTGGCCGGCGGATTTCAAGCGATCGTAACGCTGTTTTACCGTGGTCCACACCCGATCTACGCCCAAATTATTCAACGCGCTGCATGTGAGGACATCGGGGGGCTGGTCTGAGTCCCCCTCACCCCGGCCCTCTCCCAGAGGGAGAGGGGGAATCGCGGCGCGGTTTTCCGCCACGGGCAGCAGGGCAGTATGGTGACCGGCCAATGATTTTAGCACCAGGGCGTATTGATGGGCCGCCATTTCGGCGGCGGTGCGATTGGGGCCATCGGCCTTGTTGACGACAATCACGTCGACGAATTCCAACAGGCCGCGCTTGATGGCTTGCAGTTCGTCGCCGGCGCCGGGGAGCATCAGCGCCACGAAGCAATCGGTAATGTTGGCCACCATGGTTTCCGACTGGCCGACGCCGACGGTTTCGATCAGCACCACATCGTAGCCGGCGGCCTCGCACAGGAGCATGCATTCGCGGGTTTTTCGGGCCACGCCGCCGGTGGTGCCCGCCGAGGGGGAAGGGCGGATGTACGCATTGGCTTGGGTTGCCAACTGCGACATGCGGGTTTTATCGCCCAGGATGCTGCCGCCGCTGATGCCGCTGGTGGGATCGACGGCCAACACGGCCACTTTTTTCCCCTGATGAATCAGGTGCATGCCGAGCGCTTCGATAAAGGTGCTTTTG
>DATJYL010000131.1 GCA_035499655.1 Pirellulales bacterium | reverse complement strand
GTCAACGTGCCGCCGACCAAGTCTAGTCGTTTGGTCATCTGCCGCCTGATGCAAAATTCTAGAGCGGATCGTATAACGGCTGGACGGAAGATTGAATCAGAAGATTCTAGACACAAGGCCACCAGACATTTTACCGCTTCCAATGCTCTCCCAGCACGACGTGCAAATTCGAGTTCGTTACCAGGAAACCGATGGCCAAGGCCGGTTGCACCATGCCAACTACTTCACGTACTTCGAGCAAAGCCGCACCGAGCTGCTGCGCGCCGCCGGGATGAGCTACCGGCAAGTGGAAGAGGCCGGGTATATGCTGGTCGTCGTGGAAATCGGATGCGAATATTTTCTGCCCGCCAGCTTCGACGAATTGCTTACCGTGCGCACCAAAATTGTGCGGGCCAAAGGGGCCCGAATGGAACACCAATACGAAGTGTTCCGCGACGGCAAGTTGATGGCCCGCGGCCACAGCGTCGTGGCTTGCGTAGATCGGACGGGCAAACCCAAGCGAATTCCGGATTGGCTGTTGCCCAGCGATGGGCCAAGCTAATCTCGCTGGCAAATCAGGCAGTGCCGCGTGGCAAATTTCGCTGGGCTCGCCGCAGAATGGCTGTTTCGCTTCTGGCGGACGATGGCGAGATTAAGCCAACATCGTTTCCAGTTTGGTTTGCTCGTGGGCCGATGAATCGCATCCGTCAACCAGCGTATGCTTCACTGCATTTTTGGCGCGACGTTTAACGACGTACATCAGGTCGTCCGCAATTTTCACGATGTCGTCCAACATCGGCGGAGGCGACAAAAATGTGGCCACTCCAATGCTGAACGTGACCGGCCAGACGTGATCCCGCATGCTGCGCTTCAATTCTTCTTGGAGTCGCGAAATATATCGTTCCGCATCGTCAAAGGTCATATCCGGTGAGATGACCACGAACTCATCGCCGCCGATTCGGGCCGAAATGTCCGATTCGCGCGTCGTTTGGCGGATGGTTTCCGCCACCACTTGGAGCACTTTGTCTCCTTCGGCATGACCGTAGGTATCATTGACGCGCTTGAATTCGTCGAGGTCTATGAAGACCGCAGTCAACGAGCGGCCGGCGCGGC
The DNA here is from genome assembly GCA_035499655.1 of Pirellulales bacterium. Classification (NCBI taxonomy): domain Bacteria; kingdom Pseudomonadati; phylum Planctomycetota; class Planctomycetia; order Pirellulales; species Pirellulales bacterium. The sequence continues at coordinate 26,680 of DATJYL010000131.1, read as the reverse complement.
GGCAACGGGCGACATCGCGTTGCCCGCTTTCAAACAGCGACGCCCGGTTGGCCAAGCCCGTGAGTTCGTCATAGCGGCTTAAAAATCGTTCGCGGGCTAATGCGGTCCTTAACCGAGTGAGCATGTAGGCAAAGGCGACAAACACGATGAACCGCATCCCCGCCTGCCAGTACTTGGCCAAGTAGGGCATGGGTTCCGGCGGCGAAAGCACATCGTCGGCAATCCACAAAATGGAGGCAAAAAACGACAGCACAACGGCGGCCCGCATGCCCAGCAACCAACACCCCAACGCCACGATGGGAAAGTAGAGAACGTACACGGTGTATCGTTCGCCGCTGAAATAATCGGCGGTGGCAACCAGGAGTGTGGAAATTGCGAACAGGGCGTACAGCCACGGACGGGGCCAACGGCCAAGCCGATCGAGCCAATAAAATCCCAGGGGCATTGCGGTTCTCACGTCGATTGGAGTTTGGGAGCGTTCGAAAATCCATCCAGCTAGGGTGGCAATAAATCCACGGCATCCGGCCAAGGTAAATCAGCAGACGGAAATCTGAGGATTCGCACTTTGCAGCCTGCCGCCATAGAAAACATAGCTTGCTTTTGCTTGAAGAAAGCCCCGGCATCCGCCCGCCTGGGCAGCATGGAAAGACCCTCCGGACACCAATGAGAGATTGCCCGGCGCGAACTATTCCGACCGCTTGGGGTAAACCGTCGCCGGATCGACCATCCGCTGGGCCGCCAGTTCGAACTCGTTGTCAGCGCGGCGGCGGAAAAAGCAACTGCGGTAGCCTTCGTGGCAGGCCGGACCGGTTTGCCGAACTTTGAGCAAAATGGTGTCGGCGTCGCAATCGACAAAAATCGCTTCGACTTGCTGCGTGTGGCCGCTTTGTTCCCCCTTTCGCCACAGCCGGCCGCGGGAACGGCTGAAGTACACCGCCTGGCCGGTGGCCACGGTCTCGGCGTAACTTTCGGCGTTCATCCAAGCCAGCATCAGCACTTCGCCCGTGTCGGCATCCTGCGCAATGGCCGGTAGCAGGCCATCGTTTTTGGAAAAGTCGGGAATGTTGGTTGTCGGTTCAGTCATAAATGGGGCGCCATGATAAATGTACGACCAGCATATCCGACGAAGGGTTCACCGGCCAGCATGCCGGATATACTATGAACGCTCCGATTACTTTGCACCACCTGCCATAGACGTATTCCGTAGAAACTTGTTCCATTAGACATGTTGTCTTTACCCATGTTCGACCCTACTGAACTCGGCCCGCCCGACCGCACTGCATGGGATGAAAAACTGGTCGAGCGGCTGTCGAGCATGACGGCTTATGACGCCGACGAAATGCTGGGTTACATTGCCGAGCAAAGCTCCCGCCAGGGTTTGGATTACATCAAAGACAGCGGCGAGCGAATTATCATCCCGCTGTCACCGGCGCCGGTGCGATTCACCGCGCGGCAAGTGAAAGCCCTGCGGCAAGCATTCAAGCAGTTGGCAGCCGCGGTCGCCAAAGTGGCCGCCGCCTGGCTCGACACACCCCTTCTGCAACAGGTGTTGCCGCTGGAGCCCTACGAGGCCGATTGGCTGCGGCTGGCACATCAAGCCCCGGAAAATCCTGCGGCCCAAATTTTCCATCGCTGGGATTTCGCCATGAACGCCGCCGGCGATCCGGAGGCGGCGCACTTCAAATTGTTTGAAGTGAATTCCGTCGATGTGGGCGGCATTCATTATGCAGGCGCGGGCGACAACGTGATGAGCGGCGTGTTGATGTTGCTGGGCGCGCCCAACGTCTGGAGTTCGCCCCAAAGCTGCGGCGCTGATCCGCGGCTGATTTTAATGACCGCGCTCATGTTCCATCCGTCGGCCCAGGCAGTCAAAGGCCAGCGCAAGTTGCGGGTGGCGATTGCCGAAAATCAAGATTTCACCACTGGCATTACCGAGGCCGAGTCGATTCGCAAATTTCTGCGCAAGCGGTTCATCAAATGCGAATGTGTCGATGCCCGCCGATTCGAAACGCATCCGCAATATGGCGTGGCCTACCGCGGCAAGCCCGTCGATGTGGTTTACCGCAACATCGAGCTGCGCGATCTGCACGACCTGGAAACTGCGGGCGGCGATTTGTCCGGTTTGCGCGCCGCCGCTCAGTCGGGCAAATTACTCTCGTCGCCGTTTGGCGAGCTGGATCACAAAAGCCTGTGGGAAGCGCTCGGCTCCGAAGAATTTGCCGGGCTGTTCATCGCGGAAGAAAATCGCTTGATCGCCCAGCATGTCCCCTGGACTCGGCTGTTGCGGGGCCGCATGACACACGATCCGGGCGGCAAATTCGTCGATTTGCCCGATTACGTGCGCCGAAATCGCACGGCCCTGGTGATGAAGCCCAACCGCAGTTGCGGCGGGCAAGGCGTGACCATCGGCCGCATCACTTCGGCCGCTGATTGGGACCGAACGCTCGATGCGGCAATTAACTCCCCCGACACGTGGGTAGCGCAGCAATATATTCCCATCCCCCGGCGGATCACTTGCCGCGTGACCGAAGACGGCCGCTTCGAACCCGACGAAGTGTTTGCTGTGTATGGCGGCTACCATTCGATCGGCGGCATCGGCTTCGTCGGCCGTGTCAGTCACAATCCCGTGGTCAACGTGATGCAAGGCGGCGGCCTGCTGGCCGTGATGGGAAAAATGCCGCGTGGTAAATGAGATGCGGGGTAAATAAGACGCTGTGCAAAAGAGATCTGTCGCTCTCCACGCGCCGGCATGGTGAATCGGATTTTGCTGAGTGCGGCGCATCCGCCACTTGGCAGTGAGTTCAGCCTGCGTAAAATGCAGGATTCACACCGCCACACATTTTTAGAGTGCATCTCATGTCCACATCGCTTGCCACGTTGATTGATTTGGCGTTATTGCACCCCACGCTCACCGATAAAGAACTGCATGCCGGCTGCGAAAAGGCCAAACAGCTGAACGTCGCCAGCGTGTGCATTAAGCCCTACGCTGTGAAGTTGGCTGCCGACCGGCTGCGGGGTTCTAGCGTGGCGGTGGGCACCGTCATCGGCTTTCCGCACGGCAGCAACGCGCCGGAAATTAAAGCGGCCGAAGCCAAGCTGGCCTGCCAGCAAGGCGCGACCGAACTCGACATGGTCGTGAACGTGGGCAAAGTGATGAGCGAAGACTGGGATTACGTGGAGCGCGACATCAAAGCGGTGCTCGACGTGGCCCGGCAGCACAAAGCCGTGCTGAAAGTGATTTTCGAAAACGATTTTCTCACGAAGGACGAGTGGAAAATCAAGCTGTGCGAAATTTGCGGCAAGCTGGGTGTCGATTTTGTGAAAACCTCGACCGGCTTCGGTTTCGTCAAGCAATCCAGCGGTGATTACAACTACAAAGGCGCGACCGAAAAAGACGTGGCCCTGATGCGCAAGCATTCGCCGCCGAACGTGGGCATTAAAGCGGCCGGCGGCGTGCGCACCCAGGCCGAAGCGCTGAAGATGCAAGAACTCGGCTGCACGCGCTTGGGTACAAGCGCGCCGGAACCGATTATCGGCGGCGGCAAATCAACGGGTACGGGATATTGAGCAATGCAGAAGGCAGAAAGCAGAAGGCAGAATAATGCCGAATGATCGTTGGGCAGATTTGAAAGCGCGAACCAAGGAATTTGCATTGAGGATTATGCGACTCGTTCGGGCTTTGCCCAGTTCGCTTGAGGGGCGGCGGATTGGCGATCAGCTGCTGCGTGCGGGAATGGGAGTGGGTGCAAATTTTCGTGAAGCAACCCGTGCACGCAGCGGTGTGAATTCGCTGCCAAAGTGAACATCGCTTTAATGGAGTTGGAGGAAGTGTCCTATTGGTTCGAATTATTGCGCGATGGCGAGATTGTCGCAGTCGAAAAACTAGCCTCCCTAATGGCCGAGACAGAAGAGCTAAAAGCGATTTTCGTCACCATCATCAAAAACGCCAAGGAAGAATAAATCTTCTGCCTTCTGCCTTCTGCTTTTTTATATGCTCCACCAACTCCCCAAAATCGCCGACGCCTCAGCGTTCATCCACTCGCGCTGGCCCCAAAAACCGCGGGCCGGCATCATCCTCGGCACCGGCCTGGGCGATTTGGCCACCGCCATTGAAAATCCCACCATCATTCCCTACGCGGAAATTCCCCACTTCCCACGCTCCACCGCCATCGGCCACAAAGGGCAACTGGTTTGCGGCACGCTGGCCGGTTTGCCCGTCGTGGCCATGCAAGGCCGCTTTCATTTTTACGAAGGCTATCCCATGTGGCACATCACGCTGCCGGTTCGCGTGATGAAATCCCTGGGCATCGACCTGCTCATCGTCTCCAACGCCAGCGGTGGACTCAATCCGCAATATCGCTCCGGCGACGTGATGGTAATGGAAGACCACATCAACCTGATGTGGGGCAATCCGCTGATCGGCATTAACGAAGATTCACTCGGCCCGCGCTTTCCAGACATGTGCGCGCCCTACGACCGCACGCTCATCAACCGGGCGTTGGAAATCTCCCGCCGCGAAAACTTTGTCGCTCATTGCGGCACGTACGTGGCGGTGACCGGCCCGAATTACGAAACCCGGGCCGAGCAGCGGTTCGTCCGTAAAATCGGCGGCGACGTCGTCGGCATGTCGACGGTCCCGGAAGCGATCGTCGCCGTCCACGCCGGACTGCGAGTTCTGGCTCTTTCGACTGTCACCAACGAATGCCGGCCCGACGAGCCGAATCCCAAACCGACTACCGGCGAAGAAGTCGTCGCCATCGGCGCCGCCGCCGCCCACAAAGTCCGCACCATCGTGCTGGGCATTTTAGCCGAAGAAGCAAAAACCAGATGAACCGCAGAGACGCGGAGACGCAGAGGAGTCGAAAAACAAGTAAACGCAGATAAACGCGGATGAAAAGGATGGACACAGATCGGCAAAAGGAAGTTTTCTGATTGGAGTGAGTTTATTCCACTCTGGTGATTTCTTTGATTTTCAATTTGCCCTATCCGCGAAATCCGTGTTCATCTCCTTTCATCCGTGGTTAGTCTTATGCCTTATTTACTGTCCTCTCTGTGCCTCCGCGTCTCCGCGATTCAATTTCATTTGAAAGAAACTGCATGAATCCTGTTGCCGTGATCATGAAAAAGCGTGACGGTGGTACGCTCACTACCGATGAAATTTCGCAATTCATGGGCGGGTTCGTCCGGGGCGAAGTGCCGGAATATCAAATGTCGGCCCTGGCGATGGCGATTTTTTTCCGTGGCATGGATGCGGCCGAAACCGCCGCGCTGGTCGACGTCATGCTGCAATCGGGCGCTACGCTCCAGTGGCCCGCGAGTTTGGGCACCATGGTCGACAAGCATTCCACCGGCGGCATCGGCGATAAAACTTCGCTGGTCATCGCGCCGCTGTTGGCCTGTTGCGGGCTGAAGGTGCCGATGATTTCCGGCCGCGGCCTGGGGGCGACCGGCGGCACGCTCGACAAGTTGGAATCGATTCCCGGCTTCCGCACGAATTTGAACGACAAGGAAATTCACACGGTGGTCGAAAAAGTTGGCTGCGTCATCACCGGCGCCACGGCCGATTTGGTCCCCGCCGACCGCAAGCTGTACGCCCTGCGAGATGTCAGCGGCACGGTGCCCAGCATCCCGCTGATTTGCGCGAGCATCATGAGCAAAAAAATGGCCGAGGGCTTGAACGCCTTGGTGCTCGACGTGAAATGGGGCAGCGGCGCGTTCATGCGGAAGCAGGAAGACGCCAAAACGCTGGCTCAGGCGATGGTCGCCACCGGCCAGCGAATGAACGTACGCACCACGGCCTTGCTGACCGACATGAATCAACCGCACGGCCGCATGGCAGGCAACGCCGTGGAAGTGGACGAAAGCGTGGCCACGCTGCAAGGCAAGGGCCCGGCCGATTTGGTCGAACTGTGCTTCGCACTGACCGCCGAGCTGCTCATTTCGACGGGCCTGGAAAAAACCGCCGCCGCCGCCAAAAAACGGCTGCAAGGTTTGATCGATTCCGGCGCGGCCCTGGAAAAATTCCGCGAAATGGTGGCGGCCCAAGGCGGAAATCTCGATGCCAAGCGTCCGATTGCTCCGGCCTGCGAAGTCACTGCCTCCCGCGCCGGTTACATTGCCGCCATGAACGTGGAGCAATTGGGCTTTGCGATTATCGAACTCGGCGGCGGCCGCCAAAAACTCGGCGACAAACTCGATTTCTCCACCGGCCTGGAAATGCTGGTACGCCTGGGCGACAAAGTCGACCGCGGCCAACCGCTGGTGCGCGTCTTCGCCCCGCCCGCCAAAGCCGAAACGGCCAAAAAAATGATCGCCGCCGCGATCAGCATTTCCGGCCAGCCGGTTACTCCTCCACCGCTGATTGTCGAGCGAATTATTGCGAGTTAGAAGCAGCATCGGACTCAATGACCGCGCCGAGTTTGTTTCCCCAATGAACCATGATGCGTGCTTTTTTGCGCGTAACAGTGTGTTTGGGCGGCACGCCAAGAACCTGCCCGAAGAATTGTCGCAAAAACCGTTTTCCGCTCTCGTTGTTAGGTATTGATCGAAGTTCGATGTTAACTGGCTCAAATTCCGTGCTTTTGCGCACATTCCGATAAAGATCGTCGAGATACTCGCATTCTCCATCTCGCACGATGTTGTCGTCAAGAAATATGGAGATCGAATCTGTGCAAATGAGCTCGAACTGACCTTCTAGCGCATCGGTGAGCGTAAGATGTTGTCGGACGACAACAGGGCATTTTGAAATGATCTTGTTGGGATTGTCTGCTAGGGCCTCAATGGTTTTGTAGACACGTTCACGGTCAGTTCCACGTTCAAGCAGCACCAAGCTGTAGCCATCGACAGCAGGCGGCGCAAGCTTATCGGGCGGACTTTTCTGCAACTGCGCTTTAGTCTGCGTATCTAACCAATTTATTGCATCAAGTGGTTCGTGAAATCCCATGGAAATGACCGCCAATTATCGCTACCGGCCATTGGACGAGGATACTTCCAGCTCCGACATCAGCAGCAAATCGAGTACGCTATAACTTTCATCGCGCTGGAATACGACCACCGTTCGGCCTGAGGGAGATTGCGCGACAAAATCGGGATGAGCAACATCAAAGCTTCGGCCATCGACCATGCGAATGGTAAACGGCCGAAACGGTTGCCAATGCAGTGTCGCTTTGAATTGCTCAGACGTCATGCTCAAATTATAACGCTGTCGGGTGGTATTGCCCAGCAAAAAACGGATCTGCTGGGTGCCATGCCCACGGTTCGACGTGGGCATGGACAAGCTGGAAAATCATGGCCACCCCGGGCAGTGGCCATGGCACCTGACGCGAGAATAATAACCGGTCTGGCCTGATTTGGAAAATGTAGTGGCGTCTATCGTCAGACGCTGAGAGACTTCCCTACCGCAACGGCTGAGGACAGCCGTCGCTACATTAATTTCCGTCCAATTTAGGCCACGGCTAGCCGGATTCGGGGCTCTTTCCAAGTGTAGGTTGTTTACCGGGCGTGCAAGAATACTAACCGCTTAAGACACCCGGAAAAGCGAGAATGTTCAGCCGATTATTTCGCCAGGATGTAGTTCGCGATTTGCGTGACCACTTCCTGCTCGTTGCCGTTGAAGCCGTGATGGGCCCAGGCTTCGCAGGGGTCTCCACGGGTTTGGCCGCCGCTGATGGGAATCAACTGTTTTTTCGGGGCGGCGGTGAATTGGGCCAGCAGCGCCGCAACGTTGCTGTAGGGACATTTGCTGCAGCCGTCTTCCGTGTGATGGATGATGAGCACGGGAATGCGCACGCGGTTCAGGGCCATGCTGGGCACGGCGGCTTCCTTGTTGTCGTTGAGAATGGTCGAAGTGAGCACCAGGCCGTCAGGCGCGTCGCCGCCGGTGAGCGACGTCGCCACATACGCCGCCGATTGAGTGCCGCGGCTGGTGGCGACTAGCCACACTGGCAGCTTGTACTGCTTTTTTACCCAGGCAATCACCGCCTTCATGTCGGCCACGTTTTGCGGCGTGACGCGAAAGCCAATCAGAAACGGCGCAGCCTGCCGATCCGACGGGGCATCGACCAGCACCGTGACGAAACCTTGATCGACAAACATCTGCCGGCTGCGAACTAGAAAATTGCCCGCCAGCGTGGTGATGGCGCCCGAGGGCGTCAGTTGCAGCCCGCCATTTCCGCCGGCCAGCAAAATAACCGCCGCCTTGGGGTCTTTGGGGGCAAGAACCAGCACGCGATCGGTCACATCGGGGCGCGTGGGTAAATCGTAGGCTTTGGGTGCGACTGGCGCCGGCGATGGCGCGGCTGCTGGGGCAGCAGGAGCGGGATTCGTAGCGCCAGCAGAAGCCGTTCCCGATTTAGGCACGTTTTGTCCGTACAATGGGCTCACGCAAATCAATAACAGCACGCCGCAGACAGTTAAAATTCTTGACATCGGCGCTCTCCCTCAATATTTGGCCGCGACAAACGATTCATTTTCCGCCGGTTGAGTAAGTTTATCACCCGTGTTATACAACAGGAACCATGCCCCTAGGCAAGCTAACTCCCGAGCAACGCCAAAAATTGGTTCAAGCGGCCTGCGATATCCGCCGCAACGCTCACGCTCCATACTCAAAGTTTCACGTGGGAGCCGCACTGCTGACGGCCTCGGGGAAAATCTACACCGGCTGTAATGTGGAAAACGCATCGTATGGGCTGACCATTTGTGCCGAGCGGAACGCCGTGTTCACCACGATTGCCGCGGGGGAAGGAAAAGCCGGACCGGAAAACAACTGGCTTGCCATGGCTGTGGCCACGCCGGGCGGACATTCACCCTGCGGGGCCTGCCGGCAAGTGCTGGTGGAATTCGCTCCGGAATTGCCGATTCTGCTGGTCGACTCCGACCAGCCAGAGTCCCCCCAGGGAGTGAAGGAGACCAACATGCAAACCCTTCTTCCGGGGCGGTTCATATTTTCGACGTAAGCGGTTTTCGCTTACCCCGTGGTGAAGCGGCGGCCGGGAAGTTATTATCGTGTGATTCTGCTCATCTTCGATTTCTTCATTCGCAGACCGATTGGATAGGTTCATTCGCATGCAGCCTCCGCCGTCATTGGAAACGCCCGTTGAACCGCACGATGCCCCGCCGCCGGCGGAAGTTTACAAGCCGACGCCGTTAAGCTGGCGAATGGCGATTGGAGCGGTGATTGCGGCGATAGGATTGGCGGCTTACTGGCAACAGGACGTGATTGGTTATAAAGGCCAGGCAGTGGCCGGAGTGCTCTTTTTTTTCGGCCTGGTAGCGATGTTCTCCGCGAATTTGCGAGCGGTGAACTGGCACACGATTATTTGGGGAATGGCGCTGCAGCTTGCGCTGGCTCTGTTGGTTCTGGGAAAGGACAAAACGTATTTTTACACGGCCGTTGTTTGTTTTGTTGGCATTGTGCTGGCGGTGCTATGGATTCACATCGTGCCGGTGCTGCGCGGCGAAACATTGCGCTTGCCCGGCTTCATTGGTGGGCTGGCTGTGATTGCAATCGCATACTGGATATTTTTCATCAAAGGCGTGCATGCAGCATTCGACGACGCAGGTGGATATGTAGGGGCTTTCATTGATTTTTCCGATAAGGGGGCACAATTCGTATTCGGCAACCTGGCCAAGCCCGGCGACATGGCCAAGGTTTTTGGCAACGATTTTATTTTTTGTTTTGCGTTCAAAGCGCTGCCGCCGATCATTTTCGTCTCCGCGTTTTTTACGGTGCTGTACCACTTTGGGGTGCTCCAGTGGTGCGTGCGAATGTTGGCCTTGGTGATGGTTCACTTAATGCGCACCAGCGGAGCCGAAACGCTTTCGGTTGCCGCCAACGTGTTCATGGGACAGACCGAAGCGCCGCTGATCGTGAAGCCCTACGTGCCGCGGATGACGAATTCCGAATTGTTTGTGCTGATGGCCAGCGGCATGGCGCACATTTCCGGCGGCATGATGGTAGTGTACATCAGTTATGGCGCCAATCCTGTCGCGGTGTTGACCACCTGCGTCATGGCCTGTCCCTGCAGCTTGTATTTGTCAAAATTGTTCCTGCCAGAAGTGAGCAAAACGGAAACCGGTGGGAGCGTACACACCAAGAAAGAAAAATCCCCTTATGTCAACGCGGTGGATGCGGCCGCGACTGGCACGACCGACGGTTTGAGTTTGGCGCTGAACGTGGGCGCGATGTTGATTGCCTTCATCGCCTTCGTGGCGCTGTTTGACGCGTTGCTGGGTGGGATTGGACCGGCGCTTGTGAAATGGCACATTCTGGCGTCCGACCAGGTGCCGGCGTGGATGAGCGATTTATCGCTGGGAAAAGTGTTCGGCTGGATATTTTCTCCAGTCGCTTTTTTGATGGGCGTGGCCAAGGAAGACATGGCCAAAGTGGGCAGCTTGCTGGGCTCTAAACTTTCGATCAATGAGCACTTCGCCTATCTGCAAATGCGGCAAATGCTCCCCAAAACCGATCCCACGACCGGTGTTATGACGCCCGGGTTGATCAGCCAGCGATCATTCATGCTTACCGCTTTCGCATTGACCGGATTTGCAAATTTTTCGTCGGTTGGAATTCAGTTGGGAGGCATTGGGTCCATTGCCCCCAACCGGCGGCACGATTTGGCCCGCTTGGGCATGCGGGCGCTGTTTGTCGGCTTTACGGCGACGCTGCTCAACGCATCGATCGCCGGGATTTTATTGCCCGACGTCGTGGAGACACCGCCGGCCGCCACCGCCCCGGATTCGACTTCGCCGGCTGCGACAACCTCGCCCAGCACATCAACAAACACAAACTCCGGCCAGCAAACTGGCACAACATCCGCTCCCGCAGCCACCGCGGCAACAAAGGGCGCCAGCGACAAGGCTCCGCCGGCGAATCCATCGGCTAGCAAATCGGCCCCGAGTAGCGCGGCGGCGAGTTCCGCAACATCGGGTGCGTCTTCATCGGCGGCGACGGATAAGAAGCCGATGGACAAAACGCCGGCAGGCAAGAAATGAGCGGCCAGGGTCGGGGGGTTATCGACGTTGGACGCCCTGGGATTGCTGGGCGGCGGTCAATTGCTCCAGCAGCGCCGGCGAGGCGTGATTGAGCACAATGATTTCGCTCTCCGCCTGTGCGTTTCCTTGTGGCCGTACTATGCACACCACATCCGCCCCTTGGGTTTCGTGGCGAATGGCGTCCAGCGCGGCTTTTTCATCAGGCGATAACTGCTGACCGCTGCGATCCGCAAGTCCCGCTGCCGGCGCAGCGTTACGATCGGAAAGTGCCGTTGTGGTTACTCCTACGGGCTGCAATTGATTGGCCGGCTGCAGTTGACGATCGAACATTACATTACCGCCGTTTGTCAACCGGTTGCCGCCATCCTGAGTTTGGCTGTCCAGTTGCGTCGTTTCGATGGCGCGTGGCGGCTGTGGGCGGCCATTGGAAGCCACTTGTCCGCTGGCCGCCGGCTCTCGATAGACAAATGACAATCCAACGTGATCTAACTCTTCGCACAAGGCGGGCAAGGCGGTAAATAACCCTTCGCTGGCTTCGGGATCGGCAGCGTAGCACACGCCCACAACCCAACCCTCGGGCGTGAACAACCCACCGCCGCTGCGTCCCTGCACGGGTTGAAACGCCACTTGCAAATTGGCGGCGCCGACATAACGGTTGATGGAAGTCACGTGGGTTTCCTTGGCCGTGGCGTCGGCCCCACCATCGCAGCCCATGCTGATCACCTTATCGCCCGTACGCACCATATATCCGGGCGGGGCCAACCGAGCGGCCGTTACCGGGTAGCGCGTGGCAATGCGAATCAAACCGACTTCCGATTTCAGATCGTAATCGACCAATTTTCCAGGCACGCCTTGCGGCGCTTCGGGACCGAACAGGTCGACCCAAATTTTTCCGTTTTTGGCCGCCTCGCGGAACATGTGGCCGCAGGTGATAATCAGCGCTTCGCCGCTGCGGGCGTCGACGATGGTTCCGGAGCCGCGAGAGATTCCGGTTTCATCTTCAATTCTCAGCCGCACGCTGGCCCGCAAGAGCGGTTCATACGCGTCTGGAACGCTTGTTCCGTCGGCAGTCGACCGATTGTGTAGAGTGGAGGACTGATTTTCAAAATCATCAGTGTGTCCTGCGTCGCGCGGGTCGTGCCCCGGGAAATCATCGCCCCGGGCAAACGTGTCGGGGTGCGAGCGGAAACGACTGCCGAAAAATCCGTTTTGGTCCGGCGATGAAGGCTGCGTCGGCGGAAACGGAATGCCACCGCCGGAGAGTAGGCCAATGCCTCCGGGCGATTGTCCGCGAGAAGCATTCACCTGCGGCCCAACTCCGTTGCGGCTGAACATGGCTTCCAGGCGGCTACGATCGGTAACGCCCACCACGCGATCCACCTCACGCCCGTGGACGACCATCACAAAGCAAGGAATGCCGGTCACGCCAAAGCGATTGGCCAGTTCGCGCTCCTGGTCGATGTTGACGCGGCGCACCGGGTAGCCTGCGGCCAAAATTGAACCGACGACCGGGTCCATTTGCCGGCAGGGTCCACACCAATCGGCGCGGAAATCCAACAGCAGGGTGTCCTCGTTGGCCGCTGCGCCGCCGGAGGGAGCATAGTCTGAGTGGGTTGGTTGGATATTGCCAAGTGGCGCCAGTTCAAAATTATCAGCTTGTGTCCGTTGGGAATCGCCGGGAGCGGCCAGCGAAATCATTGCCGCCGCAAGATATGCAAAATTCATGCGCTCCCTCCTTGGATCGCAATGGTGATCCCCAGGGAGCGCAAACCAATCGCCGCGGCCCGCATCCGCCTGAAGCCAGCTTCCTTGCCGACCGCTGATGTGTTTCAACCGGTCCGCCTTTGCCGGCGGTGTTGCCATCAGAACAGGCTGACACGGCTGTCGTGCCGCGAACCCGACGCCCTTCCCTGGAGTCTGGGAGGTGGAATGATCGTAGACCCGCCGCGTTGCCACAAGCCCAAACGTCGTGAATTTCCAACGCAAGCCCAGCTTGGAAATTAGCGGCATAAAATTCCCCATTCCGTGGCGGGCCACATCTGTCCTACAATGTCGGGCTTAACATTCCGCCCGTGCCAGCAGGCTCGCCCAAGTTTACATGACCGCCCGTCAAATTCTCGTTACCGCCGCACTGCCGTATGCCAACGGGCCGATTCATTTGGGCCACTTGGTCGAGTATATCCAAACCGATATTTGGGTGCGGTTCCAAAAACTGCGCGGCCACCGTTGCATTTACATCTGTGCCGACGACACGCATGGCACGGCCATCATGATCCGTGCCCGGCAAGAAGGCCGCAGCGAAGAAGCTTTGATTGCGGACATGCGCGAGCAGCATTTGCGCGATTTCACCGGTTTTCACGTCGAGTTTGACAATTACGGCAGCACCAACAGCCCGGAAAACCGCCGGCTGTGCGGTGAAATTTGGTCCGCGATTCGGGCCGCCGACATGGTGCGCGAGCGTGAGGTGACGCAGCTTTACGATCCGCAGGCCAAGACTTTTCTGGCAGATCGATTTGTGAAAGGCACGTGCCCACGCTGCAAATCGCCCGATCAATATGGCGACACGTGCGACAATTGCGGCTCGACGTACAGTCCCAGCGATTTAATTAACCCCGTCAGCACGCTCTCCGGGGCCAAGCCGGAATTGCGAAGCGCCAAGCATTTGTTTATCGAACTGGAAAAGCTGCACGAGTTTTTAGCCGGTTGGGCGAAAGGGGACGATCCGCACGCGCCGCTGCAGTCGGAAGTCGCCAATTATTTGAAGGGGCATTTTCTCAACGAGCCGCTGCGCGATTGGGATGTATCCCGCCCCGCGCCATATTTCGGCTTCGAAATTCCCGACAGCCCAGGCAATTATTGGTACGTCTGGTTCGACGCGCCGATCGGTTACATGGCATCGCTCACCGAGTGGTGCCAAAAAAACGGCGAGAAGTTTGAAACGTGGTGGCCGCGCAGTGCAAATTCACGTGATGTGAATTCGTTTAGCCGCGACGCGAAGTCTGCGGAGCGGAGCGCTAATCCGGCGTCCGCTCCCGAAATCCACCACTTCATCGGCAAAGACATCACGTACTTTCATACGCTGTTTTGGCCCGGCATGCTCAAAACGGCCGGTTTCCAACTGCCAACCAAAGTACACATCCACGGCTTTCTCACCGTCGGCGGCGAGAAAATGTCGAAGAGCAAGGGGACGTTCATCCAAGCGTCGACTTACTTGAAGCATTTGAATCCCGCGTATTTGCGCTACTACTACGCCAGCAAACTCAGCCCGCGTGTTGACGATTTGGATTTGAATCCCGATGAGTTTGTGACGAAGGTGAATTCCGATCTCGTCGGCAAGGTCGTCAACCTCGCCAGCCGCACGGCGCGGTTTGTAGAAGAGACGGGTTTGTCCACAAATTTTCATGGTTCCAAAATTCTGCGTACGGAAGCAAGCAGCGACTCCGTGCATACAGGCCTCAGGTATATTCGGAGTGCAGCGGAAGACGGTGAACTTATCGCAAAAGCTTATGAAGAGTGCGATTATAACAAAGCGATGAGACACATTATGCTACTCGCCGACAACGCGAACAGTTTTGTTGACAAGGAGGCGCCTTGGGAAATCGCCAAGCGAATCAAAAATGGTCAGGAATTGGAGTTGAACAAGCGTAATCTTCAAGATGTTTGCACTGTCGCGCTCAATTTGTTCCGCCAACTCACTATTTATCTCGCGCCGGTGTTGCCGGAATTGGCAAAGCAAGCCGGCGAGCTGTTGAATGATCCAATCACACATTGGGATCAGGCCGGAAAACCGCTGGTCGGTACGCGCGTCAATAAATTCAAACCTCTGCTCACCCGAGTCGAACCCGCACAGGTGCATGCCATGATTGAAGAAAGTAAAGAAGCCGCGCCCGTGAAAGCCGCATCCGCTTCACCCGGCGTGGCCGCCGGGGCTAATATCTCGCCCCTCGCCCCTCAACCCTCGCCTCTTTCCAGCGACGGGCCTGAAGCGCTGGCCGCAGAGCCACTCGCTCCGGAATGCAGCATCGACGATTTCACAAAAGTTGATTTGCGTGTGGCCCGCATTCTTACTGCCGAAGAAGTGCCTGACGCTCGCAAACTGCTCAAGCTCACGCTCAGTCTCGGCGGCGACGTGCGAAAAACCGTGTTCGCAGGCATTAAAAAAGCGTACCCACAGCCGGAAAAACTCGTTGGCCGGCTGGTTATCTGCGTGGCCAATTTACAGCCGCGGCAAATGAAGTTCGGCCTCAGTGAAGGCATGGTCACGGCCGCCGGTGGCGGCGGCGACGAAGTGTTTTTGCTTTCGCCCGACAGCGGCGCCAAACCCGGCCAGCGCGTGCATTGAAACATTGGCGGTTTATTATTTACCCCCCGGTGAGTCACCGGGGGGTAAATACATATAATGCGCACATGAAAAATTCCGAAATTGCCGCCGCGTTCGATCTGGTCGCCGACATTCTGGAATTTCAAAACGCCAATCCATTTCGGGTGCGGGCATATCGCAATGCTTCGCGCACCATTGGCGACTTGGCCGAGCCGCTGGAAAAAATCGCCGCGGATGCCAACCGCAAGCTGACTGACATTGCGGGCATCGGCGCGGACCTGGCCGAAAAAATCAAGGTGATGCTCGCCACCGGCTCGCTGCCGATGCTGGTGGAATTGCAGGCCCAGGTGCCGCAAAGCGTGTTGGCACTGCTGCGGATTCCCGGCCTCGGGCCGAAAAAAGCGGCGCTGTTGCACAAAGAATTGGGCATCAAAACGCTGGAAGAATTAAAAGCCGCCTGCGAAGCGCAAAAAGTACGTGCGCTGAAGGGCTTTGGCGAAAAGACCGAGGCGACCATTCTGGCCGGCCTGGCGTTCGCCGCCTCGCCGGAAGTGGAACGCATGTACTGGGCCGAAGCCGATACTTATGCCCAAGCCCTGGTGGAGCATTTACGGGCCGCTAAAAGCGTGAAGCAAATTGAGCTGGCCGGCAGCTACCGCCGCGGGCGGGAAACCATCGGCGATTTGGACGTGCTGGTCGAAAGCCGCGACGTGCAGGAAGTGATGGACCGACTGGCCACGTTCGAGGGCATCGACACCGTGCTGGGCCGCGGCGAAACCAAAATGTCGGTCCGCCTCGCCAACGGTCTGCAAATCGACATGCGAATTGTGGAAGCGAAATCGTACGGCGCCGCCCTTGTATATTTCACCGGTTCCAAAGCCCACAACGTGGTGCTGCGCGGCATGGCGAAAGACCGTGGATTGAAAATCAACGAATACGGCGTGTTCAAGATGGAAGCGCCGCCGGAGAAGAACAAAAAGAAGGCCAGCAAACCCGCGAAGGAAGACGCTGATGAAGCAGCCGAGGGCATTTACATCGCCGGGCGTACGGAAAAAGATGTTTACGCCACCCTCGATTTGCCCTGGATTCCGCCCGAGCTGCGCGAAGATCGTTGGGAATTCGCATGGGCCGAGGAAAACAAATTGCCCAAGCTGATCGAGCTGGACGACATGGTCGGCGACCTGCACATGCACACCGATGCGTCGGACGGCAAAGCCACACTGGAGGAGATGGTGGCCGCGGCCCAAGCGCTGGGCCTGAAATACATCGCCATTACCGATCATTCACCGCGCGTCACCGTGGCCAACGGTTTGAACGCCGATCGGCTGAAAAAACAGTGGGACAAAATCGACAAGTTGAACGAAAAGCTCCGCGGCTTTACCGTGCTTAAAGGTGTGGAAGTCGACATTTTGGAAAAGGGCCCGCTCGATTTGGATAATAAGTGCCTTAGCGGCGCGGATTGGGTCGTGGCCAGCGTTCACTTCGGCCAGAATCAGCCGCGCGAGCAAATCACCAAGCGGATTGTCGATGCCCTGGCTAACCCCAATGTGTGTGCCATCGCGCACCCGACAGGCCGGATCATCAACCGCCGCAAGCCTTACGAAGTCGATTTGGAAGCGGTCTACGAGGCGGCGCTTGAGCACCACAAAATTTTGGAGTTGAATAGCAATCCCGCCCGGCTCGATTTGGACGACATCCACTGCGCCGCCTGCCGCGAGCGCGGCATTCCAGTGGTGATTTCGACCGACGCCCATAGCGTGGCGGGGTTGAACGTGATGCGGTTCGGCATTTTGCAGGCTCGTCGGGCAGGTTTGACGAAAGCCGACGTGGCCAACACGCGGCCGTGGAAAGAAGTGAAAAAACTGCTGGGGCGGAAGTGACGGCAGCGCTAAACCGCAAGCGGTGGATGATGGCAAATCATTGGAACGTGGCCCCACCCGCTAGCGATTTAGCATGCGCCTTCTACCGCTCGAACCGGCCGAGCACTTCCAAGCGGTAGCCGGTGACTTGAAAACCGTCGCGGGCCAGCTTTTTTAGCAGTTGCGGATTGAGTTTTTGCAAGAGTTGCGGATCAAAGTCGAGCGGCAGATCGCGCACTTCGCCGGTGTTTAAATCGCGCAAGTGATAATGATCTTCGCCGCCGCAATCGTAGCGGGCCGAGCCGGGGCCGTTGGTTAGCTTGTTGGCCAATTGCGATTCGACCAGCGCTTCCAGCGCGTTGTAAACTGTCGCCAGGCTGATGTGGGGAATCCGCCGCCGCACGGCCTGATACACTTCGTCGGCGGTGGGATGATGGTGGGCTTGCTCCAGATACGTGTACACCGCGGCCCGTTGCGTGGTATAGCGGCAGCCGGCGGCGCGCAAGGCGGCGCGAACCTCGGCGGGAGTACGCATGGTCATTCTCGCGGGAGAAATCGCACGTTTTTTGGACGGGGTAGACATCACTGCCACTATAGCGCGGCGGGCGGCAACGGTCAAGAAACGCCCGAACTGCGCGGCCTATGCCCTGCGCAGCGCAGGGGGTAAAATCGCCCATTCGAGGACAGGTTCAGGAGTGACTTCCGGCTAATCGCTTACTACAAATTACCAACCGCTAATCGCTTCCTTCACATGCCGCGCTACAATCACGCCACCATCGAGCCCAAGTGGCAGCAGTATTGGGAACAGAACCGCACGTTCGCCGCGCCGCGCATGCCGACGGGCGAAAAAATGTACGTGCTCGATATGTTCCCTTACCCCAGCGGCGACGGTTTGCACGTGGGGCATCCGGAAGGATACACGGCGACTGACATCGTATGCCGTTACCAGCGAATGCGCGGCAAAGCGGTGATGCACCCGATGGGCTTCGACAGCTTCGGCCTGCCTGCTGAAGAGCATGCCATTCGCACCAACACGCCGCCGCGGATCAGCACGGAAAAAAACATTGAGAACTTCCGCCGGCAATTGAAAATGCTCGGCTTCAGCTTCGATTGGCAGCGTGAACTGGCGACGACCGATCCGGATTATTTCCGCTGGACGCAATTCATTTTTCTGGTGTTGTTCGATACGTGGTTCGATGAGGATTTTCAATGGCAAGATTCCGCCGGCCACACTCATAACGGCAAAGGCCGGCCGATTAGCGAGCTGCCGATTCCAGCAGAAGTAAAAGGGGCCGGGGCCGAAGCGGTGCGGCGCTACCAGGATTCGCACCGCCTGGCTTATCAGCATGAAGCACCGGTCAACTGGTGCCCGGCCCTGGGCACGGTGCTGGCAAACGAGGAAGTTGTTGGCGGCGTGAGCGAAGTCGGCGGACATCCGGTCGTGCGGCTGCCGCTGCGGCAGTGGATGCTGCACATTACCGCCTACGCCGACCGGCTGGAAAAGGATTTGGAACTGGTCGATTGGCCTGCCAGCATTAAAAAACTGCAAAGCGATTGGATCGGCCGCAGCACCGGCGCGGAAGTTGATTTTTATGTTGGAAATGCAGAAGGCAGAAAGCAGAAGGCAGAAAACGAACAAAAGTCAGAGAGCCGCGACCGTGAGGGAGTGGAAGCGGCTTTTGAAGACTGGAAATCTCACCGGGCCAAAGCCGGCTTTCCGCCCCAAGCGCCCGGCGATGTGCTTCGCATTTACACCACCCGGCCCGATACGTTGTTTGGTGCAACCTACATGGTCATCGCGCCGGAGCATCCGTTTGTCAATCGGCTGGCGATGCCGACACAAGCTGACGCCGTTCAAAAATACTGCGAGGCGGCGGCACGCAAAAGCGATTTGGATCGCACCGAACTTTCGAAAGAAAAAACGGGCGTGTTCACCGGCAGCTACGCCATTAACCCGGTGAATGGCCATCCCGTGCCGATTTGGGTGGCCGATTACGTGTTGATCAGTTATGGCACCGGCGCGATTATGGCTGTGCCGGCCCACGATGAACGCGATTTCGAATTCGCCAAAGCGTACCACCTGCCGATTGTTCCCGTCGTAAAACCGACCGGGCAAAAGGAAGCGGTGGCCGACGGCAGCGAGATGAAGGAAGCTTTTATCGGCGATGGCGAAGCGATCAATTCCGGTCACTACAATTATCTCTCGACACCGGAATTCAAACTGCGGATCATCGCTGATTTGGCCGCAGCGGGCCTGGGCATTGGCGCTGTCAATTACAAACTGCGCGATTGGTTATTTAGTCGCCAGCGCTTCTGGGGCGAGCCGTTTCCGATTTTGCACGAGCTCGACGATGCAGGATATCCAACGGGCTTGTTGCGCATCGTGCCGGCCAGTGAATTGCCCGTGAATCTGCCGGAGCTGGCCGATTTCAAACCGATCGGCGAGCCCAAGCCGCCGCTGGAAAAAGCGCCCGCCGAGTGGCTCTACCCTGTGATTGACGGCAAAAAATACAAACGTGAAACCAACACCATGCCGCAATGGGCCGGCTCGTGCTGGTACTATCTCCGCTTTCTCGACAACAAAAACGGCAAAGCGCTGATCGACCCGGCCGTGGAAAAAGCGTGGATGCCGGTTGATTTGTACATCGGCGGGGCCGAGCACGCCGTGCTGCATTTGCTCTATTCGCGGTTTTGGCACAAAGTGCTGTTCGACCGCGGTTATGTGAGCACGCAGGAGCCGTTCATGAAGCTCGTGAACCAGGGGATGATTTTGGGTGAACCGACTTTTGATGTTTACGTCAAATTGGATGATAACTCGAATTATACAAACGAGTTCGTGTCCGCTGGTCAAGCCGAATATGGAGTTGGCTATGGAATGAAAACGATTGCTAGAGACCAGGTTACGCTGCGGAGTGGCGTACCGTATTGGGTGCACGATGGAAAGGAGTATGAATTGACATCGCGCGCGGAGAAAATGTCTAAGTCTCGCGGCAACGTGGTCAATCCCGATCAGGTTGTGAAAGAATACGGTGCCGATTCGCTCCGTCTGTACGAAATGTTCATGGGCCCGCTGGAAGCCACTAAGCCGTGGAGCATGGCCGGGGTGAACGGCGTATTCGGATTTTTGGGGCGCGTGTGGCGGATGATTGTCGCCGATCAGGCGGAGGAAATGCAGCTTAACCCGGCGGTGCAAAATGTGCCGCCCACTCATGAGCAAAATCGTACGCTGCATAAAACCATCGCTGCGGTGACCAAAGATTTGGACCATCTGGAATTCAACACGGCCATTGCCCGGATGATGGAGTTCACGAATTTTTTCACCAAGGAAACGGTGCGGCCACAGGAAGCGATGGAAAAGCTGGTGCTAATTTTGTCGCCGTTTGCCCCGCACATTGCCGAAGAGCTGTGGCAAGCCCTGGGGCACACCAAGACACTGGCTTACGAACCGTGGCCCACGGTCGACCCGCGCTGGCTGCAAGAAGATACGGTCGAAGTGCCGGTGCAAATCAACGGCAAGCTGCGTGGCAAAATTACGGTGCCGGCCGGCGCTGCGGCCAGCGATCCGAAATTGCTGGAAGCCGCCGCCAAAGCCGATCCGAAAATCGCCGAGCTGCTGGCCGGGAAAACCATTATCAAAGTCGTCGCCGTGCCCGGGCGGTTGGTGAATTTTGTAATCAAAGGTTGATCGTGGCAGTGAGAGGCAGTTCAAATTTCAGGCACTCACTCATCGGGGCCGCCCATGCCCAAATCCATGCGATGTTTTCTGGTTACCAAGCGCGAAAACGGAGTTGTCGAACGCCGTCTGGCAACCGTGCCGCTGGATGATTTGCCCGCTGGCGAGGTGCTGGTGCGCGTGCAATACTCCTCGCTGAATTACAAAGACGCCCTGGCGGCCACGGGGCATGCGGGCGTGGTGAGCCGATTTCCGCACGTGCCGGGCATCGATGGAGCCGGCACGGTGGTGGAAAGCAACTCGCCGAAATTCCGCGCGGGCGACGAAGTGATTGTCACGAGTTTTGAACTGGGCGCGGCACGCTGGGGCGCGTATGCCGAGTTCATCCGCGTGCCGGCCGAGTGGGTCGTGCCGCTGCCCGCCGGATTAACGCTGCGGGAGAGCATGGTTTTGGGCACCGCTGGATTCACCGCGGCGCTGTGTGTTGAGGCAATCCAGCGGCAGGGCATTGGTCCGGAACGAGGCGATGTGGTGGTCACCGGCGCTAGCGGCGGCGTGGGCTCGTTGGCGGTGGCGATGTTGGCGCAAGCCGGCTTTCGTGTTTCGGCCGTGAGCGGAAAGCCGGCTGCAGCAGATTTGCTACGGCGACTGGGCGCGAAAGAAATTCTGCTCCGCGAAACGGTGACCGACACGTCCGGCAAGCCGTTGCTCAGAGCGCAGTGGGCGGCGGCCATCGACACCGTCGGCGGCACGGTTCTTTCCACGCTGCTGCGGTCGATGAAAGAACAAGGCTGTGTGACTGCCTGCGGATTGGTCGGCGGCACAGAATTGCCCATCACGGTGTATCCGTTCATTTTGCGGGGTGTGGTGTTGGCGGGCATTGATTCCGCTTGGTATCCGGCGGATAAACGGACCGCGCTGTGGGCGAAATTGGCCGGACTGTGGAAACCCGCGCAGCTCGATGAATTGTCGACCGAAGTGGCGCTGGCCGATTTGGAGCCGAAGATTGAAGACATTTTGGCCGGCCGCTCGGTAGGCCGCACTGTGGTGAAAATTTGATGATGTATGAAGTTTTCTCCCACACGGCTGATATCGGGCTGCGCATTCGTTCCGGCACGCTGGAAGAGTTATTCTGCGAGGCAGCGGCCGGATTGTTCTCGCTGATCGTGAGTAATCTCGACGAAGTTCAACCGCGGGACGAAGTCGTATTCTCGTTGCCTCGCCTCGACGGCGAAACCGATTATCTGCTATTCGACTGGATCAACGAATTGCTGTTCACCTTCGATTCCCGGCGGCTGGTGCTCTCGAAGTTTTCCGTGCAGATTTCGCAGGTCGGCTTGCAAGCGACGGCTTGGGGCGAGCCGCTCGATGCGACGCGGCACGGGCTGGATCACGAAGTGAAAGCCATCACGTATCACGGGCTAAAAGTCGTGCCCGAAGCCGGCGGCTGGCTGGCGGAAGTGATTGTGGATATTTGAAATCACCTGGCGGCCGATTTACACTCTTTTCCGCTTACCGTTTTGCCCGCAGCGTAATTTGCGATCCCTATCTCGGAGGCCGTTCGATGTTCAAACGCGTGAATTCGTTGATTGCGGAAAACATTCCCATGGTAGAACTGATGGCGGTGTTAATGCGGATCATCAGTTTCACACTTGTGGCGTGGATGGGACCTTCCAGCCCGTTTTTATTCGTCTGGTTTTTCAACACGACCGACGCCATTTTGCTCATCTGGTGCGCGCTGCTTCGCAAACATCAGGCGTACATTGTGCTCAACGCTTTTTGGATTTTGGTTGGGTTGATTGGCATTTTGCGCGCTGCCGGCCTGCTGCATTCGTGAGAGACGCCGCACATTTAACATTCGTGAAGACGTCGCAATTTTCAGGGGCGCAGAATGCTTTCGATGTTCGACAATTCCGCGCTGCTGAATTCCAACTGCCCCAGCATTTCCACGGCATCGTCGATGTGTTCCACGCGGCTGGCGCCAATCACTACAGAGGTCATGGCGCCGTGCCGGCGGTTAGCAGCACTGTCGCGCAGCACCCAGGCCAGCGCCATTTGCGATAATTTTTGCCCGCGGGCCTTGGCCACGTCATTCAGCCGGCGAATTATCGACAACTTCTCCTCTGTAATATGCTCAGGCTTCAAAAAAACCGATTTGCTGGCCCGCGAACCGGCGGGAATGCCGCTCAAATACTTGTCTGTCAGCAGCCCCTGTGCGAGCGGGGAAAAAGCGATGCATCCCACGCCTTCGGCCGCCAGCAAATCGAGCAGCTCGTCCTCGACCCAGCGCTCGAACATGCTGTACTTGGCCTGGTGAATGAGGCACGGCGTGCCGAGCTGCCGCAGCAGCGCAACGGCCCGTTGCATTTCCGGTGGTTTGTAGTTCGACACGGCGGCATACAGCGCCTTGCCGCTGCGGACTATGAAATCGAGCGCGCCCATCGTTTCTTCCAGCGGCGTGTGGGGATCGGGCCGGTGATGATAGAAAATGTCGACGTAGTCCAAGCCCATGCGCTTCAGGCTTTGATCCAAACTGGCGACAAGGTACTTGCGGCTGCCCCAATCGCCGTACGGTCCAGCCCACATGGTGTAGCCGGCTTTGGAGGAGATGATGAATTCGTCGCGGTGGGCTTGCAGTTCGCCGTGCAAAATTTTTCCGAAGTTTTCCTCGGCGCTGCCCGGCGGCGGGCCGTAATTGTTCGCCAGGTCAAAGTGTGTGATGCCCAAGTCAAAGGCATGTAGCATCAGTCGGCGGGCGTTGTCGAAATCGTCGACGCCGCCGAAATTGTGCCACAAGCCCAGTGACACAGCGGGCAGCTTCAGGCCGCTAGCGCCGCAACGGTTGTAGCGCATGCTGGCGTAGCGATTTTCAGCCGGTCGGTAGCTCATGATGGCGATTTCCTACGAACGGAACACTCAAGGCGATGCTGCGCACAAACGCTCGGCTAGCAGGCCACTCGCTTGGCAAATTCCATTGAACTATGATGGATTTACCATAGAATCGAACCTGTCGCCGCAAACATTACAAGGGGGATATTGTGACACGATTCATGAGGCAGCGGTACAGTTGGCTGTTGGTGACGTCTGTTTGCTTTTTCGTGCTCACGAGCCTGCAATTACAGACGCGTCACCAGGCATTTGGGGCGGATGATTCCAGCGTCAACCAATCCGTGCCGGCCGCAACTGCCCCCGATTGGCCGGCCGATGTCAACCCGGCCCTGCCAAAAATTCCCGACCGCACGTTTAATCTGCAGGATTTTGGCGGGGTTGGCGACGGGAAAACTTGGAACACCCAGGCGTTCAAAGACGCAATCGCCAAGGTGAAACAGTCCGGCGGCGGTCGGCTGATTGTCCCCGCAGGCGTGTACCGTACGCTGCCGTTCGAGCTTTGTAGCCAGCTCGATTTGCATCTGGAGGAAGGCGCCGTGATCCAAGCGCCTGGCACGTTTGCCGATTACGACCTGCCCGAACCCAGTACACTCACCACCCAGGAGGAAGTGCGACAAAAGGTGAAAGCGCCGCCGCCCTTGATTTCCGGAACAAGCTTGCACGACGTGGCGCTGACCGGCTCGGGCACGATCGACGGGGCGGGACAAATTTGGTGGCCTTGGACCGAACGGGCAACGCGGACTCAGCCCGGCCGCATTATTTATCCCCGGATGAAATTGGTGGTAATCAACGGCTGCCAGCGCTTACACGTCGACGGCATTACGATCCGCAATTCGCCGCAGTTTCATCTGGTGCCGATCGATGTCACAGACTTGCTGATCGAGAACGTGAAACTGCAAGCGCCCGCCACGGCACAGAACACCGACGCCATCGACCCCACAAATTGCTCAAACGTGCTGATTCGCAATTGCGAAATCGACGTCGGCGACGACAACATTGTCATCAAAAGCGGCGGGCATGACATTTTAATTGAAGATTGCCGCATTCTTCATGGGCACGGCATTTCCATCGGCAGCGGCACGACAAACGGCATTCACAACATGCTGGTGCGGCGGTGCACGATGGAGGGGACCGACAACGGCATTCGGATTAAATCGATGCGCGGCGCCGGCGGTGCAGTGAAACACATCCGTTATGAAGATATTCAGATGAAGGACGTGCATTACGCCTTCGTGTTCGATCTGTTGTACATGGACGATGCGCGGCCCAACTTCCGCGGCGAGCCAAATAAAATACCCAGCATGCGCGACGTTGAAATATGCAATGTGAAGGTCGAAAGCGCCAAAGACGCCGGCCGCATTTGGGGACTGCCCGAAAGCCCCATTTCCGGCATCACGTTCCGCAACGTCCAAATTACGGCGGATACTGATTTCAAGCAGCAAGACGCCCACGATATTACCTACGAAAACGTGACCCGGCACATTAAAGACGCCAGCGACAGCAAGCCGAGCGACAACAAGCCCGGTGACGAACATGCTGGGGATCACTCATAGGTCGATTGGACAGCGCGTGGCTGAAGTGCTATCCTGAGCGGTGAGTGGCGTCGATCATTTGAAAGCACCAAATCTTATTCACGAGGAAAACGCCATGAACATTCACGTGCATCGCATCTTGCTGGCGGGCATTTTGGCTGTGGTCATTTTCCAAGCGGCAGCGACAGCCAGGGCTGAGGAAAAAGTCACCCTGTCCGACATGCACATTTGCTGCCCAAGTTGCGTGAAGGCGATTCAAACTGCTGCCGCCACGGTCCCGGGCGTCAAATGTGTAGCCAGCCAAGACGATTACACCACCACGCTGACGGCTGACAATTTGGCCACGCTCCAAAAAGGGGTCGATGCGCTGGTGAAAGCCGGCTTTTGCGGCACGCCGGATAACAAGGCCATTAAAATTGCCGACGTGAAAGCGCCCCAGGGGAAAGTGACGAAGCTCGAAATCGCCCACGTGCACAACTGCTGCGGCAAATGCACCGCGGCGTTGAAAGACGCGCTGTCGGACGTGAAAGGCATCACCAGCAACACGCTGGAGCCGAAAAAGACCTCGTTCGTTCTGGAAGGCAACTTCGACGCCGGCGAGGCGGTGAAAGCGCTGGTGAAATCCGGGTTTTATCCGGAGTTGAAAGAAGCGAAGTAAATCGCTCGTTTTTCAATGAGCCGCAATTATGAGTGCCTTGATTGAGCAATCACCAAGTGCGGACAGGTTGCTTGATACATTGTGCCAGCATCTTATCAGCTTATCTTGGATTGATTCGGGCAAAGAATCTTCCGATCCAGGATCCAGTGATGATTTGAAGGCGTTTTCGGTTTCGGCTTTTGTAATCTCCGTCAGAAATATATGGTTTCTCGTTACCGCTGGTCACATTATTAATGACATTGAAAGTCGACGACAAAACGGCCGAAAGATCATCAGCGCGAGATTGATCGACGGAATAGGTTCGAGCAAATCTTTTCCGTCCATTCCATTTGATCTCGACAATTGCCATTGTTGGTCAATCTACGAGCAAGGCCTTGACTATGCATTGATACCACTTCTACCGCTATATACGAAGCAATTAATTGCGGGCGGAGTACAAGCGCTCGACGAAGGTGCATGGAGAGAAGTGCCAAATGACCTTAATGGTTATTTCCTCATTGGTTTTCCCACTCAGGTTCAAACCATTAGAATTGACGGGAATGGCCAGAGCGGCATTGTCAACGTCGAACTTAACACACCGCTCCTCCAAGTGTTTCCCGTTTATGACCCTCCGGAGGAGCTCAAGAAAGTTAACGACCGATTCTATGCTAAAGTTCCGGTCATACAGGGTGAAGCTGGCGGAAGACATTCGATGCTAACAGATATTGATGGGATGAGCGGCGGTCCTTTGTTCGGTGTCAAGCAGGTCGATGATCA
>DATJYL010000130.1 GCA_035499655.1 Pirellulales bacterium | reverse complement strand
GGACCAACCTTCCGATAGCCCAAATCCGCCCATGTCGCACTTTGGATTGTCATGGAAGGTTACTGGACGGATAGCTAGCTGAGAATTCTGCCGGCGTTGATGGTGTCGATCAATTGGCGCAAACGGCCCAGGGAGCGGCGGTTGAAGTGGAAGACGAGGCGGGGGAGAGAAATGAGCGCCGGTTCGTCGCGCTCTTCTTTTTGCGGGCCATCGGTGATGAACTGGCCGTCGGTGAGAATGTCGTCGAATTCGGCGTTGATGTCGGCCAGTAGTTCTGCGCTGATCGGCGTTTGCAACCGGAACACGAGTTTGTTCTTCACGTAGCGCATGCTGTGGTACACGCGGAAGAACTGTTGGATTTCGTGGACGGCCGTTTCGACCGAATCGGTCCACTTGTAAAGCGACGAATCTTCGGGCGAGACCATGCCGTCGGCCAGCAGCCGGTTTTGGAAAAATTCCAACAGCGGCTGCCAGAATTTTCCGCCGGGCTCGTCGACGAACACCACCGGCACCATGTCGCGCTTGCCGGTTTGCAGCAGCGTGAGGACTTCCAGCCCCTCGTCCAGCGTGCCGAAGCCGCCGGGGAACAGGGCCACGGCGTCGCATTCTTTCACAAACATCAGCTTGCGCGTGAAAAAGTATTTCATGTGCACCAGCTTGGGGTCGCCGGCGATGATGGGGTTGGACGACTGCTCGAAGGGGAGCATGATGTTCAGGCCCATCGAATTTTCGCGGCCGGCGCCGAGGTGCCCTGCCTCCATAATGCCGCTGGCGGCACCAGTGACGACAAGCCAGCCAATTTCGGCCATGGCCCGGCCGAACTTGACGGCCTGCTGGTAAGTGGGTTTGTCGGGCCTTGTGCGGGCGGAGCCGAACACGGTGACTTTGCGGCGGTTGCGATACGGCGAGAACACTTTGAAGGCGTAGCGCAGCTCGCGCATGGTGCGGCTGAGGATTTTCAGATCGCCGCGGCTGGGTTGATCGGCAGCGAGCTTGTCGGCCGATTCCTTGATTTGCTCGATGAGGTCGGCGATGCGCTGGCGGTCGAGCGATTTGACGGTGTCGGCGGCGGCAGCCGGCGGCAGACCGGCGGAGATGGCCACGTTGTCGGTGGCGGCGGCGATGAGGGCCGTGGCGAGTTCCTGCGAGGCGACTTTGACGGCGTCGGGGCTGGGGGGCAGTGGATTGGAGGAAGCCGGGGCGTCGCCAGGCTTTGCCCCGGGCACCCGTCCGTTTTGAGATGCATCGGTGCTTGCGGTCGATGACGGCGGGTTAGATTTGGGCGGGGACGTAGGTGCGGACTGTTTCTGGCGGTCTTCCATGTCGGTCAAGCTTCCACTGAAGAATGTTACGCATGTGTGTTAATGTGATCCATTATAAGAGGGGCGGCAGGGGGCAGATAGAGCTAATATCACTTCGACGTACGCGGATGAATTACGGCAGGAACGCCGTTGTTGGAGCGAAGCGTAACGGAGGGCCAGGGGCGGACTTTTTCCGGGGCGATCAGTTCGAAACGGAAGCGTGGGGCGATGGCAGCCACAACCAGCACCATTTCCAACATGGCGAAGGTGTTGCCGATGCAAACGCGCGGGCCGCCGCCGAAGGGGAAGTAGGCGTAGTCTGGCCGGGAGTTTTGTTCATTGCTCTTTGTACCGGCGCCCTCACCCGAAGGGAGAGAGGAAGAAGAGAGCCAGCGGTCGGGGAGAAAGCGATCGGGTTGCTCGAACCAGCGGCGGTCGCGGTGAATGACCCATTGGCTCATAATCACGGCGCTGCCGGCGGGAACATCGAAGCCGCCGATCGTGGCATCGGTTAGCACGCGGCGGCTGAAGGCGTAGACGGGAGGAAACAAACGCATGGCTTCTTTGAGCACAGCCTCGGTGTAAGTCAGCTGTTGCACATCGGCCAATTGCGGCCAGCGGTCGCCGACCACGGCGGAAATTTCGCTCAGCAGGCGGCGCTCTACTTCCGGATGTTGCGCTAGCAGGAACCACGTCCAGACCAAAGCGTTGGCGGTGGTTTCGTGACCTGCGAGGAACAGCGTCATGACCTCGTCGCGGAGCTGGCGGTCGGTCATCCCGGTTTGATCGACTTCGTCGCGGGCGGCGATGAGCTTGGAGAGGAGGTCGCCGTGGTCGCGGCCTTCTTCGCGGCGCTGGCGGATGATGCGGTTGACGACTTCGTCCAGCTTGGCCACGTTGTGCTTGGCCCGGCGGTTGCGGGGCGTGGGGAGCCAGACGGGCGGATTCCAGGCGCTTTCGAAACGATGGCTGAAATCGCGCATGGCGCTTTCCAGCGGGGCGGCAATATCTTTGCTGACGTGCGCTAGTTCCATATCCATGAGCGCCGCGCCGACAATGGCCAGGGTGAGGCGCGACATTTCGTGATGCAGCGTGGTTTGCTGACCATTGCTCCACCCGCTGAGCAGCCGCTGCGTGTGGGCCACAAAGGTGCCGGCGTAGTTGTTGACGCTGTTTTTATTGAAAGCCGGCTGCACGAGACGCCGCTGGCGAAGCCAAAAATCTCCTTCGCTATTGACCAGGCCGTTGCCGAGCATGGGCCGGAGCAATTCGAAGACGTAACTTTTGCCGAATTTTTTGTTTTCGGTAACCAGCACTTGCTCCACGAAATCGGGATGGGTGGCCAAATGGACCAGCCGCGGGCCCAGGCGCAGCGCCACCAGATCGCCGTACTCGCGGGCACAGCGGGTGAAAAAGCCGAGCATGTCTCGGCGGAAGTTGGGAAGGTTGCCCAGCGGCCAACGTCCGGGCGGACTTGGCGGGCGGCGGGTGGCGGGCATGGGGTGTATCTCAGTGCGTGATTGGACCAAGGCAAGCTTAACGCAATTGTACGCAGAAAAACAACAGCGTGGCGCAGGAGTCAGCTTGTGACGCCAGACGATCGGCAGCTAAAAAATGGCAATGCTTGAGTGCGTCGTTGGCGTCAGAAGGTGAGTCCCGCGGGGACTTCAATGACCAATGACCAAATCCCAATGACCAATGAATGATGATTTGTGATCCCAGCATTCCTCTGCCATGTTCAGCGCAAAAAAAAGCCCCGCGTTACAGCGGGACTAGAAAAACTTTGATTTTTCTGCCAGAAGCGGCTTAGGCCGACGGGCGAATGTGATGTTGGTAGGCCAAAATCACTTCGTAAAGGTCGGCGGAGATGGTGACATCGTCGCCGGCAAAATCTTTCAGCCAGGTGCGGCGGCTGTTGGCGGCATCGGCCAAGAGGGGCAAGATTTCGGCCAAAGGAACCGTGACGGTTTGCGAAGCGGCGTGAGAATGAACGGCGGTGGTTTCCGATTCCGGACCGTAATAAACTTTGAAGCGGCGAGCTGCCGTAGCCATAGCGTCATCCTTGACGGGGGTGTGTTTTGCGTTGCCGACCGCGGCACGTTGCCACAGCCGGTCGCCGGGCCAGCCAAACCAGCTAGCACGACGTTGCCCACCCTGCTTCAATCTGTTTATCGGTCGTGGGGGGTGTTGGAGTTTGACGAATTTTTCCGTGGGCGACGAATTTTCCGAGATGCGTGCTAGCACGGTTTTGTGCAAGCGGTAGTATTAGCGGTTGGTCCTGAGGAGAATGATGACCCCGAATGACACGGATTTTGACAGATTTTGAT
>DATJYL010000129.1 GCA_035499655.1 Pirellulales bacterium | reverse complement strand
CACAGCGGGAATCACTCGCCCCTCGGCCGAGAAAAGCTTCAACCCATTCCACTGCGGCGGATTATGGCTGGCCGATATTTGAATGCCTCCGGCCGGCGATTTCATCTGCTGCACGAGCACCCCGGTCGTCGGCGTCGCCGCTATGCCGAAATTCACAACCTCGCGCCCTAGCTTGCTTAATCCTGTGCTAAGTGCCTCCAGCAGCATCGGCCCGCTTTCGCGCCCATCGTACGTCAGCACAATCGGCCCGGGCGGCAGCGTGGAAGCAAACGCCGCGGCATAGCGCACGGCTATTTCCGGCGTCAGGCTTTCGCCCACGATGCCCCGCAATCCGGAAACGCTGATAATCGGCTCTGACATGGCTTCGCGCTCGTTGGCCCAATTTATCCCTGGTATCGCTGACATCCATCTGTACACTGGAAGGTGTTCCATTATTCCCGCGATGATTCATGGTTGCTATCCCACAGCAAACCACCCAAACCCCACAGACGCTTTTCAACCGTTTTCAACGGTTTATGAGTCCCTTTTGGCCCGTTTTTCACCGTTTTCACCGTTTTTCGCTTCGACATAATCCCAGCATCAACATCTTTCTACAGCCATGTCGTTCGATCTGAACTCCATCTTACGCGCGCTCGACGAAGCTGCCGCCGCCAAAAAAATCACGGCCGATTCCGTAACCATGATCCGCCGCTGGCTCACCGAGCCGCGCTACGCTGATTACGCCGGCGAAGTGGCCGCCCACATTGCCGCCGGCCGCTGGAAAGAATTGGACGACGCCTTTTGGACCGTCATCCCCTTCGGCACCGGTGGCCGCCGCGGCAAGATGTACCCCATCGGCTCCAACGCCATCAACGACCGCACCATCGGCGAAAGCGCCCAAGGCGTGGCGGATTACGTGGCCGAGTGGTTGAGGATGAATCTAGATCCAAAACAGCGATCAGCCGAGGCGTTCTCTGCGTCATTCCGTGAGCACGCAAATACCAATCTAATTGATAACGAAATTATTTCTGCGAAGCTCGAGAAAACCGGCGTTCCAATTAAACCCTCACCCCTCACCCCTCACCCCTCACCTCTCTCCTGCGCCATCGCCTACGACACCCGCCACAACTCACGCCACTTTGCCGAATTGTGTGCCGAAATCATGGTCGCCGCCGGCTTCAAAGTTTTCTTTCTCGACGGCTTTCGCAGCACGCCGGAACTGTCGTTCGCCGTGCGGCACACCAACTCCAGTTGCGGAATCATGGTCACGGCCAGCCACAATCCCCCCAGCGACAATGCGGTAAAGGTGTATTGGGCAGGCGGTGTGCAAGTGCTGCCGCCGCACGATAAAGCCATTATTCAGCGCGTGATGAACGTCGACGAAATCCGCCGCACCCCGTTTGCCGCGGCGCTGGCCGCTGGAAAAATTGTCTACTGCCAGGCCGAACTCGATGCCGCTTTCATCGCCGCCGTCCACTCGCAATCGCTTCTCCCTCTCCCTTTGGGAGAGGGTCGGGGTGAGGGTGCTGCCTCCTCACCCCTCATCCCTCACCCCTCACTCCTCTCGTCCCTCAAAATCATCTACTCGCCGCTCCACGGCGTCGGCGCTTCGGCCGTGTTGCCCGCGCTCAAGGCCGATGGCTTTACTGATGTCGAACTCTTCGGCCCGCAAGCGGAACCCAACGGCGATTTTCCCAACGTTCCCAATCACGTTTCGAATCCGGAAAATCCGGCTGTCTTCGATAGCATCATCAGCCGCGCCCAGCAAACCGGCGCCGATGTCATTTTGGCCAGCGACCCCGATTGCGACCGCCTCGGCGCCGCCGCGCCACTGTCAATGCAGAAGGCGGAAGGCAATGGGCCGAAGGCAGAAACAAGTGACCAATCTCAAACCGTCATTCCCCATTCCCCATTCCCCGTTCCCCATTCAACCTGGAAGCCCTTCACCGGCAACCAACTGGCCGCCCTCTTGGCCGAGTACGTGCTCTCCGCCCGTAAAGCTGCCGGCACGCTTTCGCCACAGCATTACGTGGTAAAAACTTTGGTCACAACCGAAATGGTCCGCCGCATTGCCGATCATTTCGGCGTGCAAACCCACGGCGATTTACAGGTGGGCTTCAAATGGATCGGCCAGGAAATCGACGCCGCCGGGCCGGACCGCTTCGTGTTCGGCTGCGAAGAGTCGCACGGTTACCTCGTCAGCACCCACGTTCGCGATAAAGATGCCGCCGTGGCCGCCATGCTGCTGGCCGAACTGGCCGCCACTTGCAAGGCCCGCGGAAAAACACTGCACGAACAACTCGATGCCCTCTTCTGGCAATACGGCTACCATGCAGAAATCCAATTTTCGCTGACGATGCCCGGCGCCGCCGGCATGCAAGATATGCAAAAACTGATGGCCCGTTTTCGCTCCGCGCCGCCGACGCAGCTTGCCGGTCACAAGATTATTCTAGCGCGCGATTATCTTTCGCTTACGCAATTTGCTCCCGGCCAATCGCCGCAAAAATTTATCGGCCCGCCGGGCGACATGGTCATGCTCGATTTAGCCGCCGCGGGAAACTACGTGGCCGTGCGCCCCTCGGGCACCGAGCCGAAAGTGAAGTTCTACATGTTCACCTTCGAGCCCGCCGAGCAAATCGCTAATCTCGATGACACGAAGGCCCAATGCGCGGCCCGCCTGGAAAAAATGCAGGCCGATCTGTCCGACTTCGCCCGTGGGTGACAGATTCACTTCACGTCAGATTTACTGTCGGGCTTTGCTTCGGCATTGTCCCCAAATAGTTTTTCGATTTGCTGCCCCAACCCTTCGCCGTGATCGACGGAAATCACCTTTCCGTCCTTACCGACCACGAACGTCGTCGGAATGCCTACAATGCCAAACTTCTCGGCCAGCGGGAACTGCATTTTGCCGTCTTTTTCTTCCCCCACCACGTTCAGCCACGGCAGCTTTTCTTTATCCAAAAATTCACTCAGGTCGCTGCTTTGTTCGTCCAAATTGACGCCCACCACTTCCAAACCCTGGTCGTGATATTTCTCGTACAGTTCCTTCACTTCCGGAATCAACTCGCGGCATGGCCCGCACCACGTGGCCCAAAAATCGACCACCACCACCTTCCCTTTGTATTGCGCGATGTCGAACTTGCTCCCCTCGGCGGTCGTTCCGCCCACTTCCATGGGCTTGCCAACCCATTTTGCGAGGTCTTCCTCCGGCGAGTCGGCATGTGCTAACTTTCTGCCATATCGCGACAACAGCGGATCACTGCTGGCAGCGAACAATTGGCCGAAGTCAGCCAACCATTTTTTGGCCGCTTCGTCGTCCTTCATCAGATTGATGATGTGCACCGTCGCCGAGGCAATCCGCAAATCTTTGGCATCCAACGCCTGGCCTTTCAGCGCCGTTTTAATTTCCTCCAGCAGCGCAGGCAATTTGCTTGGATCCAAATCGTCGGCCTTCAGCGCCCGCTGCTCTAAAACGTAAAAGGCGGCATCGGCGGCGATTGTTTTGTCCGAATCGGTTGCATACTTCACGGCCAGCTCAGCCAATTTTGCATCCGCGTCCGCGGCACGTTGTTTACCTTCATCCGAATCGTAGGCGGTGTCGGCCTGTTGATGCAGCCCATCCAAAAGATTCAACACGGCAAACGTGCGCAACTCGCCTGTCGGATTCGTATCCAGTATTTGTTGAGCTGCCACGGTCATGCCTTCACCAAACCCGGGCCGAGCGCGGATGGAATCGGGCGCCTCTTGCATTCGCTCGATGTAGGCTCGCAAATCGTCGGCCGACATCCCCTTGCGCGGCAAATACGGATTGATTTTCGGAGTCGCTGCCTCGGCCGACGTGCTTCGTCCAGCCGGCTTCTCAGCCGACGTGCTTTGTACTGCAGATTTTTCTGCCGCGGGCTTGGAATCCGTCGCGGCATCGTCCGCCCAAGCTGTCAGGTTTATGCTGGCCACGGCCGCTGCTAAAGCGACCACTACCCACAGCGTGGGTCGAAAAGATAGGAACATGGCTGCTTTCTCCGTGGGATTAAAAGGCCGGAATTTGAGCAATTCTCCGTCCGTATCAAATCCGGGTCAAGCGAGCATGTCCAAATCGCGGCGGCACGCTAAACTTCCTAGGAGGCCAGCGTCTCTCTGCCGCCCCAAAAATCGCCGTGAAAAACACGCCCCCATCCAATCCTAACGCAGATTCCGACAATCAGCCCGACATGCCCCAGGAGGCTGTTTCTGGCGGCTTTGAAGCGGCGCTGGCCAAAGTCCGCGAGTTTCCTACCACTCCCGGCGTGTACTTGATGAAAGACGCTGCCGGCCGCGTCATTTATGTGGGCAAGGCAAAAAATTTGCGGGCTCGGGCGGGCAGTTATTTTTTGAAGGCTGCCGCCGAGGAGCGCCGCACCGCCGACTTGGTGCGCGAAATTCACGACATCGATTTTCTCGCCGCCGACAGCGAAGTCGACGCCCTGCTAGTCGAAGCCCGGTTGGTCAAGGACATTCAACCTAAATTCAACCAAGAATTGAAAGACGATAAAACCTTTCCGTACTTAGAAATTTACACGCGGGAAGATTTTCCCCGGGTCGAATTCACGCGGGAGCCCAGCAGCCGCGGCACCAAGCTGTACGGGCCGTTTGCCAGCGCCGGCGGCTTGCGCGGCGCCATCCAAGTACTGCAAAAGATATTCAAATTCCGCACGTGCAGTTTAGACATTGACGATGGCGACGAAAAATGGCGCTGGTTCCGGCCCTGTTTGTTGGCGTCCATCAATCAGTGCACCGCTCCCTGCAATTTGCGCATTTCTAAGGACGACTATCAGCGCGACATTCACCGCTTGCGGATGTTTTTGGAAGGCAAAAAAGCACAACTGCTCGATGAAATGAAAGCCGAAATGCAGCTGGCCGCCGCCGAGTTGCGTTTCGAAAAAGCAGCCCGCTTGCGCGACGAAATCCATCTGCTGGAAACGCTCGACAATCGGGGCGAGCTGGACGAAAACGTGCAGCCCGAGGTGTTTTTCATCGATCCGAAAAAGGGTTTGGCCGGGTTAAAGAAAGTACTCAAGTTGCCGCACACGCCGCGGACGATCGAAGGCGTCGACATTGCACACTTAGGTGGCGACGAAACTGTAGCCAGCCTGGTGCAGTTCATCGACGGTTTGCCGTTCAAGCCGGGCTACAAACGATTCCGCATTCGCGGCGTGCAAGGTGTCGACGATTTCCGCAGCATCCACGAAGTCGTTTCACGCCGCTTCGCCAAATTGCACGACGACGGGGAAGTGTTTCCCGATTTGCTGCTAATCGATGGCGGCAAGGGACAATTAAGCGCCGCCCTGGCCGCATTTGCCGAACTGGGAATTCAGCCCCCAACGGTCATTTCCATTGCTAAACGGGAGGAAGAGCTGATTATACCCGGGCAGGACGAACCGCTCCGTCTCAGCCGCCATGCTTACGCGCTGCGATTGTTGCAGTACGTGCGCGATGAAGCCCACCGTTTTGCCCAGCATTATCACCATTTGCTGCGGCGTAAATCGACGCTGGGCGAATAGCCACGTTTTCGGCCGCCCGAACACAAAAGCCACTGGCCTTCTTCCATATTCGGGCATTCTTCGTTCTAGAATTTTGCTGCAAATTCCTCGTTAGCCCCTGCTGGGCGTGAATAAATCCCCGAGGAATCAAGGCGCACGAGCGGTTTTCCGCGGCTAAAATTTTTTTTGCCCCAGGTACTTGCCAGAACAATTACGCTTGCTAAACTGTCGCTCCGTGGGAAAACAACCCATTTATGGTTATTGATAGCCATTTTAATGGGGAATGTACCCAATTCGTGAATCAACCCTTTGAACGGACTCGTACACGGACCATGGTTTCGGTTCATCCCCATGCCTGCTTCACGATACTTTTTACAGGGCGAGTTCACCCGCACGTTCGACGAGCGGTATCGGCTGTCCATTCCACAAGAGTTGGCCGAAGGTCTCTCCAAGCAAGGGACCGACTTCGTGTTGGTCAAGGAACGGGCCGGTTGTCTCAGCCTGTGGCCCTTGGGGGGTTGGCGGCAACGGCTGCAATCGGCCGTCGATTTGCTCCAGGCCAAAATGAAAGCCGGCAGACTGGAAGGACGCCTGACCGAAGTGCAATCGCTAGGACGGATGCTCTCCACGCGGCACAAGGAGGTACCTATGGCGGGCCGCGGGCGATTGCTCATCCCCGAAGGGTTTCGCGAGTTTTTGCAAGTCCAGCCCGGCGGCGATGTCATCGTGGTCGGGGCCGCCGTGTGTGTCGAAATTTGGAATCCCGCCGCCTGGCGCACGCATTTGGAAACGCAATTGCCAGGCTTCCAGCAGTTGTTCGATCAACTGACCAGTTGAATCTTCGCGGCATTTTTTCCGGACCAAGCTTCGTGCTTAAAGCGTCTGTTGTTTTGCTCGCAACGCCATGCCCGGTTTGAAAGGGAACCCAGATAATCCCTGTCCGTGTCACCCGGTCGGGAATTAATTCTCCAGGGATTGGGCTCGTTGGCACGGATGCCAATTTTCCCTCTTCGCCGGGCATGGCTCTTTTTCTGAAAGCAGCATGCGGTTTGGTTTTATGGAAGTGCCCGCGACTCGGGGCGCGTCAGCGAAATTCCGCTCCGGAAAATTCTGTTACTCAGTTTGGTATATTTTCACGATGGTACATTTTGGCAGTTGCCACGGTATTGCTGTGCTTATCTGTTTGGGCAATATATCGCCATGCGGAGTGGCCCAGTTCGGCAACCAATGCTACTTGTACTAGAACACACACTTGAGTGGCCAGCCGCCAACTGATTCTGTGGGCACGATTTTTGCCTTGCCGAATGGCGAACGATCCCACGACACAAACCACCAAACCAAGGGCGGCAAATGCGTAAAGCAAGTTGGCTATTCCTGCTGAATGCTTGAGCAACGTTGTCACCGGTAGCAGCAGGTGAGTGTCCCACATTACAACGGAGATGGCCTGCGCCCCCAACAATCCGAAGAACAGACCGGCCCCGATGAAGGCCCCGGTCAGAGCGCGCCCGTAAACAGAACCGCCGAGTATGAAAATGGGCACCACCCGCACGAACATCAGGGCTGATAAGGCCAGCGGGGAATCGCTAAACGTCGGCTCAATTAACCAGGCCAATAGGCACAGTCCAATTAACAACAAACGGTCTGCTCGGACAAGAGTGAAATCATGAACTGCTCGCCAGCAGACAGAGGATTCGGGTCGCTTAATTGGCTGTTGACGGGCGGGCGATTGTTCGATTTTGACCCTCGCCTCATCAAGCATCTTTGAAGTGCCTTCGGCAGCTGGAAACGCTTCGGCGGAAGTCACGGATTTGAAGTTAGGTTCTGCGCCGTCCAGCTCGCGCCGCAATGCGAGCGAAAGTTGGAACACCTGGTCAAGGAGCGCTTCGGGAATACAGTCTCCATTTTTCTTGGCGGCTTTCAGGACCTCATTGGCTTCGTTGAGAAGTTCCTCGTCACTGATCCTATCTTTAGTTTTCATCTGATTAAAATTCCGGTGCTAAACAGCCCGTTGACTGGTGCCACCAAATGCAGTCTGAACGGGGCAGAAGTTCTCAGTCTGGCTTACGCCGCCCCACCCATTCGTCTTAGTAGTGGTTAGACCCCACTTAAAAGTAGTGCATGTGGTGCGCAAAGATTATTAATTACTCAACAGAAATCAGATTAGGCTGACGACTTAGGGGGCTTTTTCCGTTAATGTGCTTTTTTCCGTCAAAATCGCCGACACAGCCGAATTGACGAAACCTCCGCGATGGGCCAAAACGCTCCCGGCGATTTAGTCCGGAAAAAACTCGAACAGAAACGTGCTTCTTACGGAAAATAATGACGAATTACGATTGGGCCGGTTCGCTCTG
The DNA here is from genome assembly GCA_035499655.1 of Pirellulales bacterium. Taxonomy (NCBI): domain Bacteria; kingdom Pseudomonadati; phylum Planctomycetota; class Planctomycetia; order Pirellulales; species Pirellulales bacterium. The sequence goes on along the minus strand of DATJYL010000129.1, from coordinate 6,178 downwards.
CAGCATCACGTACGCCATCCGCAGTTGGTGCAACAAATCGTCGAACAGTGCCGTTTCGTCGGCGGTGCGGTTGCCGGTGGTTTTTTCTTCCAGCATGCCCAGCGTGTCGATGTAATGCTTGGCCTGTTTCAGCCGCAGTTCGACTTTGCCGGTGATCGGGTTGGGCACTTGCCCCAGGGCAATCATCGCCTGCGTGGCCAGCGTGGTGCACAGAAACACGAGCGAAGCCGGCGGCATGTCGACGTCGGGTATGTCGGCGTTTGGTGTTGATCCAACGGATTGCCGATCCGGCGGCGTATCAGATCCCCCGACAGAGTCGGGGGTTTGGGAACCGGCTGTGGTCGATTGCTGCGTTGCGGGTCCGGCTTTGGCCGCTTCTTTTTCCGCCTGAACTTGCGATTTCCAATCTTCGTCAATAATGATTTTCGGCTTATCAGGCGTGTCAGCCATGATTACGGTTCACCCATTCTGCCTTCTGCCTTCTGCCTTCTGCATTATCCTGTCGTGGTCCACTGTCCGGTGGCGTGTTTTTCCACGGACGCCCCCACAAATCCGGCGAACAGCGGGTGCGGCTCGGTCGGCTTGCTTTTGAATTCCGGATGGAATTGCACCGCCACAAACCACGGATGCTCCGGCAGTTCGATAATTTCCACCAGCGAATGGTCCGGGCTGGTGGCGGCCACAAGCATCCCATGTGCTTCAAACTGCGTGCGGTAGGCGTTGTTGAACTCGTAGCGATGGCGGTGCCGCTCGAAAATGGTTTCCGCGCTGTAGCACTGCATGGCTTTGCTGGTCGGGTCTAAATGCGCTTCCTGCGCGCCCAGCCGCATGGTACCCCCTTTGTCGGTAATGGTTTTCTGCTCGTCCAACAAGCAAATCACCGGATGCGCGGTATCTTTGTTGAACTCGGTCGAATGCGCGGCCTTCAGGCCCGCCACGTTGCGGGCAAATTCGATCACGGCGCACTGCATGCCCAAGCAAATGCCCAGAAACGGAATGCCGCGTTCGCGGGCAAAGCGAATCGCTTCCACTTTCCCCTCAATGCCACGCTCGCCAAATCCGCCGGGCACCAGCACCCCATCGAAGCCGGAAAGCAACCGCTCCGGCCCGTCGTGTTCGATCAACTCGCTTTGAATGCTTTGGATGCGCACTTGCGTTCGGTGATGAATGCCGGCGTGATCGAGCGCCTCGTAAATCGATTTGTAGGCGTCGCGGTGTTCGGCATATTTGCCCACCACGGCAATGGAAACCTCGTGCTCCGGATTGCGCAGCCGGAACAACAGGTCGCGCCAATCGTCAATTTCGGCCGGCGGAGCACTCAGACCCAGCCGTCGGCAGATGAAATCGTCCAGTTTGTTTTCTTTCAGGCTGAGCGGCACTTCGTAAATCGAAAAATCTTTGTCGCGTTCTTCGATGACCGCTTCGATTGGCACGTTGCAAAACAGCGCCATCTTCTCGCGGTCTTCCCGAGAAAGTGCCCGTTCCGTGCGACACACCAACACGTCGGGCTGAATACCGATTTGCCGCAGCAAACCGACCGAGTGCTGCGTGGGCTTGGTTTTCAATTCGCCGGCCGCTTTCAAATACGGTACCAACGTCAGGTGGATGTACAGGCAGTTTTCTTTGCCCACGTCGAGCGCAAATTGCCGAATGGCCTCCAAAAACGGCTGGCTTTCGATGTCGCCTACCGTACCGCCGATTTCGGTAATCACGACGTCGACGGTGTCGTCGGCCAATTTGTGGATGACGCTTTTAATTTCGTTGGTGATGTGCGGAATCACCTGCACGGTTTTGCCCAAAAACTCGCCGCGGCGCTCTTTGTTGATGACGCTCAGGTAAATTTGGCCCGTGGTATAATTCGAATCGCGCGTCAGCGGGCTGTGCGTAAACCGTTCGTAATGGCCCAAGTCGAGGTCGGTTTCGCTGCCGTCGTCCAATACGTACACTTCGCCATGTTGGTAGGGGCTCATCGTGCCCGGATCGACGTTGATGTACGGATCCAGCTTTTGCATCCGCACCGACAGGCCTCGGCTTTCCAGCAACAGGCCAATGCTGGCGCTGGTTAAGCCCTTGCCCAGCGAACTAACGACACCCCCGGTCACAAAAATGTGCTTGGTCATGGCAACATCCATTGCTGAAGAGTTGAATTGCGTCCTGCATCCACCACAGGCATTGAACGCGCTGCGGAGCGGCGCGTCAATCGGTCTGCAAAAACTGCGAAAAAATCAAGCCCCGGGATATTAAGATTTTTTCTCGGCACTGGCAGCGGCCTTTTCTTCGACGATTTCGATCTGATCCGTGTCGTCCACTTTAATTTCATACTTTTTTTGATAGGTTACTATTTTCCCCGTGACGCGAATTTTCTTTTTCGCGAACAGTTCCGCCGGTTTCGCGGTCGCCGGATTGACCTTAAATTTGTCGACCCCGGCCTTGCTGATAAACGCTGTAAAGCCGGCCGGGTCGCTCCGATCGGTCGTCGAATTTAAAAAACACACGCCGCTGTCCAATTCGCGGGCCGCCGCCACCGTAAATTCCACAATCACCTCTTGTCCTTCGTAGTCTTTTGCGTCTTCCGGCTTAATGACCTTGAGCGTGTTTTTCGCGGCGTCGCCTTTTGCAGAATCGGCCTTGGCGGCATCGCCGGGTGCATCGGCTGCAAAGCACATGGCAGTGGAGAATAGTGCCACCGTCAGTGCGGCGATTCTGGATGAGAATCTGAAATTGACTGCCATCTTAAGACTGCGGCACATGCAGAAACTCCTCGAGAAAAGAATCGAACTGGACACACCAACCGCTTGTATCCAATCCTTTCATTTTCGATTGCGGCGGCTTTCTCGACAAGCCTGTGCCAGATTTTTGTGAGTGATGCTGTTGCTCGCCTGCTGCCCGTTTCTGCCTTTACCGCCGCTGCCTACTGCTTTTCCCGCCAACGCTGCACAAAAGCCGCATAATCGGCCAGGGTATCGATGCCGATGGTCGGCTCATCGACCACGCCTACCAGAATGTCCTGCCCATGGTCTAGCACCCTCAACTGCTCCAAATTTTCCAGCCGCTCCAGCGGCGTCCGCGGCCACCGGGCCAATTGCAGGAGAAAATCGCGACGATAAGCATACAGCCCCAAGTGCTGAAAAAAATGCGGCGGCTCCGCCGAAAGCAAATCGTCGCGCCACTCCCGGGCATGCGGAATTGCCGCCCGGCTGAAATACAGCGCGCGGTAGGCAGCAGGCGGCAGGCGGCAGGCGGTGGCTTCGGGCTCTCGTTCGTTTCTGCCTTCTGCCTTCTGCCTTGCCTCCGTCAGCACCACCTTCACGCATGCCGGGTCGTGCAGCTTTTCGCGATTGCGAATCGGCGTGGCCAGCGTCGCCATATTCACGGTCGGATGTCGTTCCAGCAGTTCCACGACCAAATCGATGGCCGCGCCCGACAGTTCCGGCTCGTCTCCTTGCACATTCACAAAGATGTCCACATCACTCCACTGCCCAGCCACTTCGGCAATGCGGTCGGTTCCGCTCGCGCAATCCGGACTGGTTAAAAACACTTGCCCGCCAAAGCCGCGCACCACGGCGGCAATTTCCTCGCAATCGGCGGCCACACACACTCCGCCGGGTCGCTTCGCTTGCTGAGCCGCTTCGTAGGTGTGCTGAATCAGCGGCTTTCCGGTTTCGCACAGCAGCAACTTCCGGGGCAAGCGAGTGGATGCCAACCGAGCCGGAATGACAATCCGGCTGCGAAGCGCCGGCCCGTGGTCGCCGATGACGCCGGGCTCAAAAACCGCATTGACCGGCGAAGCCGAATTGTGGCCCACGATCGACATAAGCGGCTCCTCCATGAGCGAATCGCTGCATTTTAGCCGGAAAACAGCATTTTCAGACAGATCAACGCAAATACGCGGGTTTTGTCGGGCATTTTCGCTCCCGCAAACCCAATCAACCTTTTTGGCGGCAAAAAGATAGAATATGCTTGTAGGTTCGGTTCAGGCGGTACTTTTTGCAGGAGATCGCTGACATGTGTGGCATTGTGGGTTACGTGGGGCAGTCCGAGGCGGTCGATTTTCTCATTGAAGGCTTGCACCGCTTGGAATATCGCGGCTACGACAGTTCCGGCGTCGTCACCATCGCGCCGCAGGGAAAATTCGCCGTGGTCAAAACCACCGGCCGCATTGATTTCCTCGAAAAAAAACTGGCCGAAACGCCAGCCCCCGGCCGCATTGGCATCGGTCACACCCGCTGGGCCACGCACGGCGCGCCCAACGATATTAACGCCCATCCACACGTCGGCGGCCAGCAGGTGCTGGCCTTGGCTCATAACGGCGTGATCGAAAACTTCCGCACGCTGAAAGAGCAGCTCGAAAGCGAAGGCTACATTTTCCGCACCGCCACCGATACCGAAGTCATCGCGCATCTGATCGCCAGTTGCCTGGAAAAACAAACTTCGGCAGCCGATTCCAAAACACAGGCCAACGGTCAAACGCCGTCAGCCGGCGGGAAGGGTGGCCGAACCAACGGTCAACCATCTACTCCCGCCGACCCCGCCGATCCTCACGAGCCCCTCATTCGCGCCGTCCAAGATGCCCTGGCCCAACTCCGCGGCACGTACGGGCTGGCCATTATCTTCCGCCAACATCCCGACGTCATCATCGCCGCCCGCCTCGGCAGTCCGCTGGTGATCGGCGTGGGCGAGAACGAACACTTTGTGGCCAGCGATGCCTCCCCGCTGGTCGGCCACACGCAGCGCATTGTCTATTTGGCCGATCATCAACTTGCCGTGGTCACGGCCAATTCGCTCCGTGTCATCCACCGCGACCAGGGGCACATCCAGCATCGGGTGCGAGATTTAGAAGTCGAATCCGGCGAAGTCCAGCTCGGCAATTACCCGCATTACATGCTCAAGGAAATTTTCGAGCAGCCCGAAACGCTGCAAAACGCCATGCGGGGCCGGCTCGATCGCGACGAAGGCACGGCCGTGTTCGGCGGCCTGAACTTGTCGCCCCAGCAATTGCGGCAAGTGAACCGGCTGATTCTTACCGCTTGCGGCACCAGTTGGCACGCGGCGTTGGTTGGCGAGTATTTAATTGAAGAGTTTGCCCGTATTCCCGTCGAAGTGGAATACGCCAGCGAATTGCGGTACCGTAACCCGCCCATCGAGCGCGACACGCTGCTGTTTGCCATCACCCAAAGCGGCGAAACCGCCGACACCTTGGCCGCCTTGCGCGAAGTCAAACGCAAAGGCCATCCCACGCTGGCCATTTGCAATGTGGTGGGCAGCACCATCGCCCAGGAGGCCGACGGCGGCATTTACTTGCACGCCGGCCCGGAAATTGGCGTGGCTTCCACCAAGGCGTTTACATCGCAATGCCTGACTCTGGCGATGCTGGCGTTGTACTTCGGCCGCCTGCGCCACCTCAGCTACGGCGCCGGCATGCGCATCATCGAGCAAATGCAAGAGCTGCCCGAAAAAGTCAAGCAGGCCCTGGAGTGCAACAACGTGGTCCGCCAAGTCGCCTCCAAATACGCTCAGTGCACCAACTTCATGTACCTGGGCCGGCAGTTTAATTTCCCCACCGCGCTGGAAGGCGCGCTCAAGCTCAAGGAAATCAGCTACATCCACGCCGAAGGGTATCCCTCGGCCGAAATGAAGCACGGCCCCATCGCCCTGGTAGACGAGCACACCCCCACCGTGTTTGTCATTCCGCACGGGCAAGTGTACGAAAAAGTGATGTCGAATCTGGAAGAAATCAAAGCCCGGGGCGGCCCGGTCATCGCCATCATCAGCGAGGGGGACAAGCGTGTGGCGGAATTGGCCGACGACGTGATTCAGGTCCCCGACGTGGAAGATTTTCTCCAGCCCATCGTCAGCGTCATACCGCTGCAATTGCTGGCCTACCACATTGCCGTGCTTCGCGGCTGCGATGTTGACAAGCCCCGCAACCTGGCCAAAAGCGTCACGGTAGAGTGACGTGCGGCAGGTGAGTGGTGAGGAAGTAAGGGGTGAGCGGGGCGTGGAAGCCAACAGTCAGTGGTGAAGGGTGACTGGTCAGTCGCAAGCGATCAGATACCGTTGCCGGCCGTCGTCCTCGCCCCTTTTCGGCTTTGCTCTCAGCATTCATACTGCACCGTCTAAAGATTGCGGCTCCCGTCCCAATCGCCGCCTCACTTATCCTTCACCTTTCACCCCTCAC
>DATJYL010000128.1 GCA_035499655.1 Pirellulales bacterium | reverse complement strand
CCACCGCTGTCGCACGCTGGAGGAGCTGCTCGACTTGGCCTACGACTGGTTTCAAGCCAACAATAATCACTACCTTGATATGCAACACACCTTCGCTTCCGCAGCCTAAATGCGCTTCGATCAGGTGGAGTACCTATTTAGGACTGTGCAACCGTGAGACATTCTGGCCCTTCATTTCCAACCTTGTTTACGTCCCGGGTTCGCGCCCAGTTCCATGACATATCGGGCAGGGAATTTGCCCTGTTCCATGACACCTTTCACAAGGAACACGTATTTTCTTGTCGGTATATACCTCGATACCAGCAATAGAGCTTGTAAGCACTTTTTCGGTCCGACCAACGGTGCCGTTTTGACAATCCGGGCAGCGCACCATGCCTGTACCGCGACACGCGATACAACTGTCGTCTTCGATGTATTGGGGTTGCGATTTTACGATTCCAGGTGAACGTTTTGATGACGTTTTCGATGAGGACGCCGACGAGATTTGAAAGGCAGCATCGTCTCCATCAGGTATTGTAAGATGAGGCTCCCTCTCGGCTTTGCACAAAATGAGCACGGTAGACTTGCTCACAAGCGCATCAACATCCGGCCAATCGAGGACACTTCCGCCGCTTTCCGTAGGCTGAAATCCAGGAATATGCGCGCCCAAGAATGGCACTACCTGCTCCGACGGAATTCCTCCATTAAGCATTTCCTTCAAGTTAAAAATGACACGAACAACTGCCACTACTCGCCCAGTGCGATCACAGATTGGTCCACCACTATTGCCGTGATTTGTTATTGCGTCATATAGACACATGCCCTCTGTGTCGTCACTCGGCAGTCCGACAATTGATCCACGAGTCGTCTTCAACCCAGTTCCAATATCGAAGAATTCGGGAAAGCCCAGTACCATGACGTCGGTGCCGCGTCCTGGCAGATGCGGATTTATCCCGACCGCTGGAGCATCAAGCTCATCGCATCGAAGAATTGCAAGATCAGGATTCCTCGATTGAGCGACAATACTGGCCCTTCGCTGCTTCTTACCGGTCGGGTCACTCGGGTCGCTTAGGAAAATGCTCGTGCTGCCTTCGATAACATGACGATTAGTCAATATGTAGTGTGGATAGACTACGAAACCAGTGCCGCCAGCCAAAATCACGGAATTCCCAGGGCCCGGTGTCCTTTTGGGAACAATCGGCTGCCCAGGTTTAGCACCATGCTTTCGGCTATCTTTCGGAGCCTCTGGTTCAGATTTAGGAGGTTTGTCCTGCTGGTTGTCTTTAGGGTCTTGATCATCCAAAGAATCGATTCTCGCCACGAACGGGGGCATATATAACCAGCCGTGAGAATTACTTTCTTCTGTGGCGCTACTTTTAGCCAGTTCTCCGTATAGCTCGCTGAAAGACGACTCAACACTTGCAGATAGCGTCAGATTCTTTGATCCGCTTTCAGCCAAGACTTTACGGATGTTATGCGCGAGCTCAGGAGTCGATGGGTCAATCTTTATAGCATCGCGGAGGCGACCGAGAGCACTTTCATGCTCATTCAACATGATCTCGACGAGCGCGAGATTGTTTAGAGTGCACACGTTTTGCGGCTCACGCCGTACACATTCCATAAAATGGGAACGTGCTTCTAGATAATTTCGGCCCACCAACGCATACATGATTCCCAGCATAAAATCCGCACGGACTGAGTTTGGGTCTGCATGGCTAGCTTTCTCCAGAGTTTCTTTCGCGATTTTGGCATTGTTGGCCGTCAGCAAGTCGATCGATTGCTGAACAAGTGTTTCAGCCTGTGCCTGCGCTGTTTGCGCCTCTTCACGCGAGACCCATTTTGTTCCCAGTCGCACACAATCTTTGGCGGCCGGATCATCAAGCAGTGAAGCTTCTGTGCGTGCCCGGACCTTAACCTCATCAGGTACCGTCTTGTCGGCCAGGAATAATTTATAAATCAATAAAGCATCTTTTGCGCTCCGACACCGCTGGGCCTCGTGATCCACCAATGCTGCCACCATAGCTGGTGTTTTTGGCTTAACGGATGGCGTCTTGTTATCGTTGGAATCGGGAAGCGCAGTAGGAACGCTCGGCATCTGCTGAGTAACAGTGACGCTTGCGGCTCGTCTTTCAGCCTTTTCCTTGGTCAAACCGGAAAGTTTTGGGATCGCTTTCTGATACCAAAATGCAGCTCGCATCCGCATCGCAGCTTTCACTTCGTCTTTATCCGCTTCGGCAAGACTCCACCATTCGTCGGCCAAGGCAACTTGTGCCGTGGGATCCTCCGGATTGGAAAGGTCTTTCTTGGCAATTTGCATCAATGCTTCGTTCTGGGAACGAGCCAACATAGGCAAACCTTTGACCCAGTCATTTTTAACAAAACAACGAAACCGTCCCATCGCGAGATTTGCATCGGGATCTAATGGTTGTGTTTGTAGCACTTGGAGTGCTGGCGCCACCTCTTTGAACGCGGCCTCGATGTTCGATAACTCCTTTTGCCGAGATCCGGTATGTGCCGCAATATTTGCATCTTCTAGTTTCTGAGCGAAGTCGACTGCTTTCGCACACGCGCGGTCTGCCATATCAAATCGTTCGCAGCCAATTGCCTCGGTTAGCAGTGAGTCCGCTACGGGCAGAAGCTTTTGGTAGTTAGGCACCGCCTCGGGAGCCGCGACGACTGACTCTAACGCTTCAACCTTCATGGAGAGGGCGTCAATGCTGAAGCGATCGTCGAGCTTATTGATTGCCGCAGCAGCCAAATCGTAATCAGCGGCGCGAACTGCAATGTTTTTTGCGCTCCGCCACAAAACAAATTGCGCGGCAATGTCGTCCTTGGTGTCATTGCCCACTTCAATCAATTTTTTCGCTAACGCACTGCGCGCAGTGGGTGTTTTTGCCGCGTCGTAATCACTTTTGTAGAGTTCGCTAATCGTGCGTTTTGCATTCGCTTGCTCGTTATCGCTGGGCGGGTCAAGCTTATCTGCCGCCAAGCACTGAGTGGCGATTCCGAGAACAAACAAGGTGGCGATTAAAGCCCGCCGAAACAGTCTGATACATAACATGGCAGCGCCCCCAATTGCCGACGGAAGAAACCGTAGAGATGAAATCAAGTGGGGGGCATTCTAACGCGCTGAGATCGACAAAGCAAATCGTCGTGACGCACCCAATTCGCGGAAGCAAAAAGACTAGAAAAGGGCGTTATTGTGAACAATCACACCCAGCACCAGCGTTTGCGGAGGTACCATTCGACTCACGTCAGGCTGACGATTATGCCGCAGCGTTCTCTCCAGCAAAAGCTCGGGAGCATTTTGCAATCAGTGATGAGGCAATTAAGAATCTACGCATTTAACAGATCCTGTCAGCAAAAGGGCGGGGCACCGCAAATTTCTGCATCAAGTAAGACAGTTGCTACTGAGACTACCTCTGATATACTACTAGACTACTCAGTACCATTTGCAACAAAAACGCTGAATCGACTATGGCCGTCTGTGAATCCAAACTTGGATCATCCCCGTTGCACTATGTGCTTCATCGAGGGGCCGTGCGCGGACCGTTTTCGATCGATCAATTAATTGCGATGCGAAAGAACGGCACGCTCGACCAATACACAAAGGTATCTGTTGACCGCGCGACGTGGCAAAATCTGGATCCGCATTTGGCGGCGGTCATGGCGGCTGATCTGGCACCGCCCCCCATTGCGCCACCGCCGTTCACTGGACTGCAGCAAATGGGACCGGCCGACCTTCTCGATCCGGCCCAGGTTGAATTTTTAAATCCATTGACGATTCGTCCCTTTCCAGTCGCAGCGTTAATTTTGCTTCATTTTCTCACGGTGGGAATCTTCTCGTTTTTTTGGGTCACGGCGGTGCACGGCCGCCTTCCAAAAATGAAATCGGACGATCCGGATGGTTTCAAAGCCGTGGCTCTTTGCTTTATTCCCTTTTTCAACATCTACTGGTTCTATGTGGTGTACGCGCGGTTGACGCAGCGAGTTAATGCTTTCAGCATACAGCATCGTTTGCCGGCGATTATTCCAACCCCCTTTTCGTACGTCATGTCGACGCTGATTGTGGTTCCCATCTTGCTGGCCATGACCGGCCTGTTGGTGTTGGCATCGATCTTCTTTTCGCCGACATCCAAAGGTGAATTGTTTATGATTTTTTTCCTGCTGCCTCAAATTTTGACGGCGGTGAACTATTTGTTTATTGCTCCCGTGTATGCGGGGCTGGTCCAAGCCAGCTTAAACCGCATTGTCACTGTCGAACTTCGTCTTGCTATCGACCACTCCGGTTCCCGGTAACCATGGGAGCAATATGCGAACCATTCGGGCCGAACTCACGTGCATATATTGTTGGACACGATTTACTCCGGAAAAAGTCCTCTGGATTTCCGAGCATCGCGATTTATTAGGCGACCCTCTTTTGGGGCCCAACGCCCAACTTCGATTTCTTCCCAGCCGGTTCGATCTCAAGTGCAACGCTTTGGATGCCGGGGGCGAAGTTTGCCGAGACATCGCCTGCCCTAATTGCCATTTAGCCTTGCCGCGGGCATTGCTCGAAAGAGAACCGCTATTCGTCTCCATCTTAGGTGCGAAAGGCTGCGGCAAGTCGTATTTTTTGGCCGCCATGGCAACCGGCCTGCGGCATAATCTGCCTTCCAACTATGGGCTTGATTTCGTCGATGGCGATTTATCCGCGAATCTGACCCTGCAGGCCTACGAAGATCAGGTTTTCTTGAATCCCAACCCCGATACCGAAGTGGCGCTTAACCAACTCGTTCTGCCGACCAAGCTTCATGGAGATTCTTATTACTCTGTCCAGTACGGCGAAACGACGGTTGCGTATCCTCGCGCCTTCTCCTTTTTAATCGATGCTCTGAAAATTCATCCCAATTATGCCAGCGCTCCGCTTGTTCGCCGCGTCGTGGTCTTTTATGACAACGCCGGCGAACACTTCAATCCTGGCAATGATTCGCTCACCGCTCCTGGAACGCGGCATCT
>DATJYL010000127.1 GCA_035499655.1 Pirellulales bacterium | reverse complement strand
AAGGGGGAGTGCGGAAGGGGGAGTGCGGAAGGGGGAGTGCGGAAGGGGGAGTGCGGAAGGCGGAGGCGGAAGGCGGAGGCGGAAGGCGGAAAGAAGTGGGTGGTAGACATATTGGAAATTGGGATTGAGGATTGTTGATGGCGCGCAGCGGAAGGCTGTTGGCGCACTATAACAAACCGGTGGCCTAAAAAACGAAGGAATGGAGGGCGGGGAAGGCGGAAGGTAGGCAGAAAAAAAGTAGAAAGCTGTGTCGGAGGAGGAAGGTAGCGTTGGGCGGCGACAGCAGGATGATCGGCGAAAATAATTTTCGCACGTTGAGAAAAATGGTTGCAACCTCCCCAATCGAGCGATAACATGACGGGCGCTAGAGGCGATTACCCGAGCGGGTCTTATCATTTCGCCTTTTAACGTGGGAAAGGAGCAGAGCGATGAGGGAAGCTAGCTTTGCGCGATTCGTTGGTGCGCGCCGCGGGTGGGCCATTGCCCGGGCGCAACATGCAACGGGCAGCGGACCGCCTTTGGTCACGTTGAACCGCAAGGGCATCAGTTTGCTAGAAGTGCTGATTTCCATCGGCATTATGGCGGTGGGCATGCTGAGCGTGGCTGCGCTGATTCCAGTCGGCGCTGTGCAAGTGAACCGAGCGAATATCGAGGAGCGCAAAGCCACGCTGGCGCATAACGCGCTGCGCGAGTTTCAAATCCGCGGGATGGGAAACATTGCCAATTGGGTGCGCAATAACGGAGGAACGTGGAGCGCCTATTCTCCGTTGAACTTGGAGCTGCCTAGCTCGTTGGCTTATTATATTTCGTTTGAGTCGACATATCCCGCGGACTCGCCCGTTGCTCCGGATTTTGCTTTGCTGCCACCGGTGGCGATCGATCCCATGATGTTGGCGGTTGGCCACGAGGCAGGCCAGGACGGAGTGGTGGCCGGATTTCCGGCCGCTTATAGCGCGAATCCCGCGGCGAACCCTGCGTATGCGGCGAATCCGCTGGGCGGGCCGATCATGTCTCGGCTGGGACTGGCGCAGTTCGAAACCACGGCTAACAACGTTATTGCACCAAGCCGTGGATTAGCGGAAGCGGTGTTGGAGGCGGGTAACGACATTATCACAAACCGGTCCGACGACAATAGCCGTCCGGGAACCAACGAGCTGATTTACACCGATGCGCCCAAGAATTTGCAACCCCTGAAGCGCGATTATAGCGGCCAATTCTCCTGGTTGGCGGTGATCATGCCGAACGCACCGGCTCCTTTAAGCCCGACGGTGGTGCCGGCCAACTCGTTTCGCGCCCCGCAGTCGGGGGACGGATTGATTTTGGCGATCGTGGTTTTTAGCCGCAGGCAGCTGACGTCACCGGTTCCCGCCACCGATCAAGGGGGCCAAGAAGAATTGGTTCCGGTGCACTGGAATACATCAAACTCGGACTCTGCGCCGGATGCGACCGTGAATATTGGCGGCGGCGAATTCACATTGACCGACAGCAATGCCACATCCAATGCGACCGGTCGGCTAGGCATGGTGCAAGCGAATCAATGGATTATGCTGTGCCGGTATTCCTCGTACTACGCCTACACCTATCAATACGAACCCCGGCCAGACATGCTCATTACGGTCAATGTTTACTATCCTTGGCTGGAGGCCAAGTGGTTCCAAGTTGTTGCGACCGGCGAGATTGTCGCTCCCGCAAAAGCGCAAGCCAATTACACTCGCCAGATTACGCTGGCGGGGCCGGATTGGGGGAAAGATCCCACACCGCCGCCATCAACTGAGTTTGTGAAAACGCAAATAAATTGGCCTTCAGCAGTCCCGGAGAACTCTCGAAATTTCAACACCTTTGCCGTAATTTTGGACGGTGCGGTGGCGGTGCATCAGCAAACTATTCATTTGGGCAGCAATTGATTTGCCGACGAGATCAGAGCGAAACGCCAAGCGGGCCGCTGTGCCGCCAGCCGTGGGGAAAGGGAGATGGGAAAGACTAGCAGTGTCAGCGATTTATCGCTGGGGCGACGGCTCCGCCTTTGCCCCAGGCACCCAGGCGAGAGTCGGTGGGAGTTGCGGGTGGGAAATTATTTGGCCGCGGGGGGTGTTAGTAGTTCGCTGGGGACAAAATTTTGCAGGCGGAAGGTGTAGATGACGGTGCCGGGGACGGGGGCCGCGTGTTCGCCTTCGCCGGAGACGGCGCTATCGCTGAAGTCGAACTTGGAAGCGGCGATGTCTGGCGGGGAGAGGGAAAAGCTGGATTCGTTCTCCTGCTTCCTGCCGAAAAACGGCGTGTTGCTTTCGGCGATGAGCTGGCCTTGGTGGTAAACGGCCAAGTGCGCTACATGGTACATGGGGCGCGGCACGTTGTGCTTAATGGTGAACTGGATGAGGCCGTCTTTGTTTTTGGTCACGGTGACCGAAAATTCTTGGTCGTGCTTTTGAACATAGTCCGCGGTGACATCGCGCTCTTCGGTCAGGGCCTGGGCGGTACCGGCAATTCCAACGACAGACGATAGGCCGACCAATAGACCGATGAGAAATGTGGCTTTCATGGGTTCACTCCGGAAAAGAGATCGTTTTGGGTCATAAAGGGTGCGGCGACTTTGTTACAACCCGCGCAACATTGAGATGCCGGCCATCACCGTAAAGTTCCTGAATCAGCCGGGTTGACAGTCACTGGCCAGGCCGATAGATTTACTTGATTGCACAATACGTTAAGTTGTGTGGCGAAACGGGTTTCGTGCTGACGAGCGAATTGCTTGTAAGTGCGGAAGGCGCATGGGGTTCGTACGACCCACGGCCTTTTGAAGAACCTCGACCACGCGACGCAGGCCGGTGATCGCGGCGTGTCGGCAAGGGCTGATGAATAGCCTTTGTCGAAGTAGCCGCGGGAACGGGATGCGGGAACGCAGGATAGTCGTTCCCGTTTTTTGTTGGTGGAGGAAGGAAGAAGGCGGTAAGCGGTAGGGAAGAAAGTAGGCCACCGCTGGGCAAGCCCAGCGGCTAAATAAATGAACTTACCGCTGGCGAGCCCAGCGGCTAAATGAACGCGACGGAAGGCAAGCCCGGCGGTTAAATACCATGAACGCGACGGAAGTATTGCGAATTGTGGACTCGATCCACCGCGACAAGAACATCGACAAGGAAATTGTTTTCCAAGCGATTGAGGCTGCGCTGGTGTCGGCGGCGAAAAAGCAATACGGCGAAGATCAGGACATTACCGTCAGCATCGATCGGATTAGCGGGGCGATTTCCGGCACGCACAACGGGGTGGCGCTGGATCCGCAGGAGACGCTGGGGCGGATTGTGGCGCAAACGGCGAAGCAAGTGATCATTCAGAAAATTCGGGAAGCGGAGCGGGATTCGCTGTACGACGAATATCACGAACTGATGGGGCAAATGGTTCCCGGCGTCGTGCAAAAGTACGAGAACGGAACCGCCACGGTGTCGCTGGGAAATACGGAGGCCATTTTGCCCCGCAGCGAGCAAATTCCCGGCGAAACGCATCATCCGAACGAACGGGTGCGGGCAACCATATTCGACGTGAAAAAAGTCGGCAGCCGGGTGAAGGTGATTTTGAGCCGGACACGACCGCAATTAGTGCAGCGGCTGTTCGAGCAGGAAATACCGGAAATTGCCGACGGCGTGATTGAAGTGCGGGCCTTGGCGCGGGAGCCGGGGTACCGCAGTAAAGTGGCGGTGAGCAGCAGCGACCAGCGGGTCGATTGCGTGGGGGCATGCGTGGGGGTGCGCGGCAACCGGATTAAGAATATTGTGGATGAATTGGGTGGCGAGCGGATTGACATTGTCCGCTGGAGCGACGATTTACAGCAACTCATCCCCAACGCGCTGCAACCTTCGGAAGTGGACGAAGTGATTTTGTGCCAGATGATCGGCAAGGCGATTGTGCTGGTGCGCGAAGATCAGTTGTCGCTAGCGATTGGGCGGCGGGGCCAAAACGTGCGGCTGGCCAGCAAGCTGTGCGGTTGGGACATTGAAATTATGACCCGCGAAGAGCTCGACTCGGAAATTGAGCGCGCGGTGGCGGGCTTTTCGGAATTGGATGGAGTCGATCCTTCGCTGGCCGAACGGCTGGTGGGCGAGGGCTTCCTGACGTACGACGAGCTTTCGGTAATTGAGCCGGACAACATGATGAGCATGGGCAACCTGACCGAGGAGCAGGTGCAGCACATTGTGGATCAGGCGGAGCAGCGAGCCGAAGCGGCCGAAGCGGCGGCGGCGGTGGAACGCCGTCGGCAGCGGGAGCAGGAACGAATTGATGCCGCCACGGCCGAGGCCGATCAAAAGGAAGCAGAGTTGCAGAAAGCGGCGGGATTGCCTGCCGGTGTTTCGGCTCCGGCTGCAAGCGTATCGGGAGCATCGAGTTCGGAAGCGGCCACGGTTGGAAATGGGGTCGCTGGAGCAGACGACCGCGACGAATCGGCTGCCATGTCGAGCGACCAACCCGCGACCACAGGGGGAGAAACTGCTTCCGGCGGCTCGAATTAGCGCTGCCGAAAAGGGTATACTAGTGGGCTGGTTTTGCGATTGCTGGGCCAGCGTATACTTAGAGGTTTGCCCTGCGGACGGTTTTTTTCGTCAATCGACCCGCCTGGGGAGACTTGAACATGGTTTGAATAACATCACAAGCCGATGGCCGCGCGTCGATTCGCTCCGGCCGGGCTGAAGTGAGGGAGAGCTGAATTTGCCCGCGCGTATTTACTCGCTCGCCAAAGAGCTGAAAATCGACAGCAAAGAACTGGTGGATATCTGTACGAAAGCAGGCATCACCGGGAAAGGCTCTGCGCTGGCCAGCCTGGATGATGACGAAGTGGCGCGGTTGAAGGAGTTTCTTGGGGGCCGCAGCCGTGGGCACGAACGCGTGGCGGGATCGGCCAGTTCTTCCGCGGTGGCCGTGGCGGCGCCGCCGGACAAGCAAACTTTGACGCGGGAGCAATACATTCCTCCGGGGGGCGTATCGGGAAAGCCACCGGTCCTGGAAGCTCCCAAACCGGACAAGCCGCCGATCGAGCTGCGGAAAAAGCCACTGGAGCCGCGACCGGTTAATCGCGGGACCCCCGCAGTGCGTTTGGCACAGTTGCCGCCATCGGGCGCCAATGCGCCGGTGGAGCCGTTGAAGCCGGCCGAGCCTGCGCCGCAAAAGCCGGACTTGCGATTGCCAGCGGACGTGGTTCGGGCGAGTAAATCGGGCGCGAAGCCGCTATCGGAACATTTGAAAAAAGCGGAAGAGCGGCGTCGCACCGATGAACAAGTGAAAAAGCCTGCGCCGCGGGGTGCTGGTCCGGCACCGTCTACAAGCAGTGGGCGCGGGGGCGGCGGGGGAGCGCCCCTTGCGCGAGAAGGGCGGGAACAACGCAAGCGCGGCGGCGGCAAAGCGATGGTGGGAGGAGATGCGGAGGAACTTGGTTCCTCGTTGGGGGGCCGCGAAGCGCGGCAACTGAATCGCAAGCGTCAGGCGGCCGAACAGGCCAAGCGGGGCGGGCGCATCTCGCTGGATGAAGACGCTCCTGTGGTACGGAGCAGCCTGAAGCGCATTAAGCGGAACAGCGGCGGGGGGGTGATTGCACCGCGGAAGACTAAGGCCACGATCCAATTGCCTTGCACGGTGCGAAGTTTTTCGGAGGCGTTGGGCATATCGGCCAGCCAGGTGCTGGGGAAACTGCTGGCGTTGGAATTGGGAATGATGCCCAACATTTTGACGCCGCTGGATGCTGACACCTTGGAATTGCTGGCGGCCGAGTTGGGCGTGGAAGTGGAATTGAAAAAGCCGCTGAGTGTGGAAGAGCAACTTCAAACGCTGACGGACTCGCAGCCGGATGATCCGGCGCAATTGGAGGAGCGACCGCCCATTGTCACGTTCCTGGGGCACGTGGACCACGGCAAAACATCGCTGTTGGATAAGATAATCGGGATTGACGTAGCCAGCGGCGAAAGCGGCGGGATTACGCAACACATACGGGCTTACCAAATTGAGCGTGACGGGCGAAAGATATCGTTTGTGGATACACCGGGGCACGAGGCGTTCACCGAAATGCGTGCGCGGGGGGCGAATGTTACGGACATCGCCGTGCTGGTGGTGGCGGCCGACGACGGGGTGATGCCGCAGACCGAGGAAGCCATCAGCCATGCGCGCGCGGCGGGCGTGCCGATTGTGATCGCGTTGAATAAAGTGGACTTGCCGGGCGTGAATTACGACCGCATTTACAATCAGTTGGCGACCGCGGGATTGCAGCCGCGGGAGTGGGGCGGTGACGTGGAATTGGTTAAATGCAGCGCGCTGACGGGCCAAGGGATTGATGATTTGCTGGAAATGTTGCTGTTTGTGGCCGACGACAAACAATTCAAAGCCAACCCACATCGATCCGCGGTGGGGACATGCCTGGAATCGGAACTGCACGAAGGCCGGGGCGTGGTGGCCAAGTTGATTGTGCAACGGGGCACGCTGCGAGTGGGGGATTCGCTGGTATGCGGGGCTGCCAGCGGCCACGTGAAAGCGATGCACGATACCCTTCAGCCGCGGCGCAAGCTGGAAGAGGCGGGACCGTCCACGCCGGTGAACGTGACCGGACTGGATGTTGCTCCGGCGGCGGGGGATAAGTTTTACGTGCTGGGCGATATTGCCCAGGCGCGAGAGATTGCGTCCCAGCGTGGCGCGCAAACTCGGTTGGAATCGCTGGGCACGACCGCGCCGCAACACGTGACGTTGGAAAACTTATTCCAGCGGCTGGGCACGCAGGAAGTGCAAACGCTGAACATCATTTTGCGAGCCGACGTGCGAGGCTCGATCGAAGCGATGCTCAAGGAATTCGGCAAGCTGGAGCACCCGGAAGTGAAAGTGAAAGTGTTGCAGGCCACGGTAGGAGGCATCAGCGAAGCCGACGTGCATTTGGCCGACGCCTCCGATGCGGTGATCATCGGGTTCAACGTCGTGCCGGATGAAAAGGCGCGGACATTGGCGGAACGCAAAGGCGTGCAAATTCGCCGGTATGACATTATTTATCAAGTCACCGACGATTTGAGAAAAGCCTTGGAAGGCATGCTCAAGCCCGAAAAGCGCGAGGCCGAGTTGGGCCGGGCGCTGGTGTTGCGAACGTTTGTGATCAGCCGGGTGGGCACCATTGCCGGCTGCCGGGTGCTGTCGGGGAATATGCAGCGCAACAGCCGGATGCGCGTGATCCGCGACAGTCGAATTGTGGGCGATTACCCGGTGGAATCGCTGCGGCGTGAAAAAGACGACGTGCGCGAGGTGCGCGAAGGTTTGGAGTGCGGGATCAAGCTTGCCAATTTCAACGATCTCAAGGAAGGCGATGTGCTGGAGTGTTACCGCGTGGAAGAAATTGCTCGGACGTTTTGAATGACGACTGATCCGCCGCAGTGGAAATGACCAATGACCATCCCGGCGCGGCGGGAATCGTCATTCGGTATTCGTCATTTTCGACAAAAAGTACTGTTTTTCAGGCAATTTGACCGCCATTTTTGGCCTAGATTTAAGAAACCCCCAGCGCGCTTTGGTTTGCCTAGCTATGTCCGCTCGCCGCCTCCTGAAAGCCGCCGAAGCCATCCGCGAAGTGGTGAGCATGGCCATATTAACCGAGTTGAGGGACCCGCGGATTCGCGATGTGACGGTGACGCACGTGGAAGTTTCGCCGGACATGCGGAACGCCAAAGTTCACGTTTCGATCATGGGCGACGAGACGAGGCAGAATTTGAGCCTGCGCGGGCTGCAAAGCGCGGCGGGATTTTTACAAGCGAAAATTGCGGAGCGGATAGACACGCGATACACGCCGCGGCTGATGTTCATGCTTGACCAGGGAGTGAAAAAATCGATTGAGATCGCGCAGCTTCTGAGGCAAGTGCTGCCGCCTGAGGACGAAACGCACGAGGTGGATGTTGAAGAAGCGAACGTTGAGGAAGACGAAATCGACACACCAGAAAGTGCTGATGCCGCGTCCGATGAAAACCGCACGCGGGCCGCGGACCGCCGACATCGACCGCGGTAATACAAAACACGAGGGGACAAAACCAAGTCGGAATTGCTTCCACATAGTAAATCATTCAAAACGAAGATTGGTCCTTGCAACATTCATTCAAAAATTATGTCTGGCACGAACCGTAGCACGTTAATTGCGAAATTGTACAAGGTGCTCAAGCAGCGTTATAAGCCGGTATTGCACAACGGCGATCGGCGACTGCTGGAGCTGATGTTGTTTGCCTGTTGCTTGGAAAACGCGGCGCATGACAAGGCGGAAAAAACGTACGAGCACCTGCGGACGTCGTTTTTCGATTGGAACGAAGTGCGCGTGAGCACGGTCAAGGAACTGTCGGAGGCGATGCGCGACCTTCCGGACCCGATACTGGCGGCCTCCAACTTAAAATCGGTGTTGCAAACCGTGTTCGAGGCCACGTATTCGTTCGACCTGGAAAACGTGAAGAAGCAGAATATTGGGGTGGGCATCAAGCGATTGGCGAAAATGGAAGGCGCTTCGCCGTTTGTCGTGGCCTATGTAACGCAACAGGCCTTGGGCGGGCATTCGATTCCGCTGGATCGTGGCGCGCTGGAGGTGTTGTACATCATTGGGTTGGCCACGGAAGCGGAGCGGCAATCGAGCAGTGTGGCCGGGCTGGAACGGGCGATTCCCAAAAACAAAGGGGCGGAGTTTGCATCGCTATTGCACCAATTGGCGGCGGAATATGTGGCTAATCCATTTGCGCCGGCCATGAAAACGCTGTTGTTGAGCATCAATTCCGACGCCAAGGACCGGTATCCCAAGCGTGGGCAAAAAAAGCCTGAGCCACCCGTCGCTTCAGCGCC
The DNA here is from genome assembly GCA_035499655.1 of Pirellulales bacterium. Lineage (NCBI taxonomy): Bacteria > Pseudomonadati > Planctomycetota > Planctomycetia > Pirellulales > Pirellulales bacterium. The sequence goes on along the minus strand of DATJYL010000127.1, from coordinate 11,074 downwards.
GCACGGCAAAAGCGCGGCTGGCAAGGGAGACGGCAAGGCAGATGCCGCGAAAATATCCGCGGGTAAAGAGTCGGATAAGAAAGGCGCAGCGGCCAGATCGTCCGAACAGGCGGCGCAGGCCGAGAAAGCGCCGGGAAAAAAGGATCGCGCGAAAGAGGCCCATAAAGCGGGAGCTGCCAAATCGATTGCGGCGGAGCCGCCTGCTAAAAAGTCGGCGCACAAAAAAGCGGGAGCTGCCAAGGCGGCGGGCGGGCACGGAACCGCGGCTTCCCGTCCTGCAGCCCGATCCGCTGGCACGAAATCGGCCACGAAACGTTTGGCCAAGCGTAAGCCGCGGTGAATCGCGTACAATAAGATCGTCAAGGCTGAATGAAGATTGTCCGGGCTGATTCGCGCCGACCCCGGTGGGCTTTGCTGGCCGAGGACTTCGGGGTCGGCAGGCGTAGCAGAAGGAATCGGCTCGGGCCGAGTTTGCTATCCAACAGGTGCGTAATGAAAAACCGATTGCTGTTTGCAGCCGGGGCCAGTGTGGCGGCGTTATTGCTGGCTTCGCCGTGTTTATTAGCCGATCCCGCGCCGCCGGCCAAGCAACCGCTGGACAATCCGCTGGAAGCATTGTCCCCCAAGCAACCCCGGAGCGAGGAAGAAGAAGATCGCCTGGCGGCGCTGGCCCATTTTTCGGCCGGCCACATGCTCCAAGAGCGCCAGCAATTGCCCGAGGCGCTGCGCGAATACGAGCGGGCGATACGGTACGATCCCGATGCCACGCCGGTGCTGCGCGAATTGGTACCGTTGGCGTTCAGCGAGGATCGCCCAGACGAAGCGCTGCGGTACGCGGTCAAGTATGTCGAGCAAAATCCGATCGATGCAGAATTATTGCAGCGGGCGGCGGAATATCTGGCCGAATCGGGGCAGTGGCAAGACGCGCTCAAATTGTACAAGCAGGCGGCAGTGCAGTTGGCAAAAGAAAAGCCTTCTTCGCAGCAGATCGCGGTGCAAATGGAAATTGGGCGGCTGTCGTTTCTGACGGAACAATACGCGGATGCCGCCGCCGCGCTGAAGCAAGTGATGGAAGCATTGGAAGCGCCCGACAAATTCGGCATTGAGGCGACGGCACAAAAACAACTTCTTGGAGAAGGGGGCGCCACGTACGATTTGATGGGGGAGGTATTTCTGGAAGCGGGGCAACCCGAGAGTGCCCGGCAGGCGTTTGAGCATTTCGATAAAATACGTCCGAATCCAACGAGTTTGGCGTTGAATTTGGCACGGGTTGAATTGGCGGCGGACAAGCCGCAGGAAGCGCTGGCGGAGTTGCAAAAGTATTTTGACGCCGGCGCCACGGATCAGGAAACCGCCCCCTACGAAGTGCTTGCCAAGGCGCTGAAAAAACTCAAGCAAGATGAGCAGTTGATTGCGAAGCTGGAGGCGATTCGCAAGGAGCAGCCGAAAAACACGTCGCTGGGCTTTTTCCTTGGCCAGCAATACCTTGAGGCCGGGCAGCTCGATCAAGCGGAATCGCTGTTGGAAGCGGCCCACGCCGAGCAGGCAAACGAAAAATCGTACCGGGCCCTGGCCGACGTTTATCGCCGCAATCATCAAGCGGAAAAATTGTTGTATCTGCTGGCGCAAATGCTGGAAAAAACCGGCTCGCTGTCGGCGCTGGGCGAGGAAGCCAAAACCATCGCCGACGACGAGAAAACAACCACGGCCCTGGTGAAAGCGGCCCAAATGTACCACGCTGTCGCTGCGAAAACAGATCAAGATGTCTTTACGTTTCGCGCCGCCGGATTAATCGCCGCTGAGGCCAAACGCTGGAACGATGTCGAAACGCTGTTTAATTTAGCGCTGAAGGCCGATCCCAAAACGGCGGGCGAGCTGTATTTGGTGTGGGGGCTAGGTTTATTCATGGACGACAAATACGCCGAGGCGGCCGCCGTATTCCAACGGGGCATCGACGAGAAGGCGCTGCCTGACGACAAGCCCGATTTGTACTTTTACCTGGCCGGAGCGTTGGAAATGGAAGGCAAGACTGACGCGGCGCTAGCCGCCGCCAAAGTGGCCGCCGACAAAGATCCGAAAAATCCCACTTATGCCAGCCGCACGGCCTGGATTTTTTATCATGCCAAGCGCAATGACGAAGCCGCCAAAGCCTATCAGGCGGTGCTGGACAAGTTCGATTCTGACTACACCACGGACGGCGCGCGGGATACCTGCAAAGAAGCCCGCGACGCTTTGTCGAATTTGTGCACGCTGAAGAACGAGACGCCGCAGGCCGTGGAATGGCTGGAGCAAGTGCTGGACGAATTCCCCGACGACGCCGGCGCCAACAACGATTTGGGGTTCCTGTGGGCTGACGACAACCAGCATCTGCACCGGGCCTTGAAGATGATTAAAGTGGCCGTCGCCGATGAGCCCGACAATTACGCCTACCAAGATAGTCTGGGCTGGGTGCTGTTCCGCCTGGGGCGCAATGGGGAGGCGCTAACCGAATTGCAAAAAGCCGCCGACGTGAAAGAGCCCGACGGCGAGGTGCTGGACCACTTGGGGCAGGTGTACGCCAAATTGGGACAAACCGCCGAGGCCCAAGTGGCCTGGAAGAAAGCCGCCGAGGCCTTTAAGAAAGCGCGGGAAGAGGAGAAAATGAAGGCAGTCGAGAAGAAAATGACCAATGACCATCCCGGCGCGCCGGGACCAATGACCAATGGGACGGACAAATGACCAATGACCAAGCCTCAATGACCGATGATGGCCAGTAACAAAATGACCAATGACCAAATCCCAATGACCAATGAAGCAGCAGCGCAAAGCCTTAGCGATAAGCAACCGAAATTTGATCTTGCGGAACGCACAGCGCGATTTGGCGAGCAGGCAGTTCGGTTTTGCCGGACGTTAAAATTCGATGCCGTGCTATCGCCACTGGTCAAGCAATTGGTGCGATCAAGTACAAGTATCTGTGCGAACTACCTGGAAGCGGATGAAGCTGGGTCAAAAAAGGAGTTTCGTTACCGAATCAGCGTTTGCAAACGAGAAGCTAGGGAATCGCAGCACTGGCTCCGAATGATTGTGGCTGCCGAGCCGGCGGTGCGCGACACGGCCATAGAACTTTGGAAAGAAGCAAAAGAATTGGTTTAATTTTCGCCTCAATCTATCGACGATCGAGCAACCCACGATAGAAATTCTGGTCTTCAATTGATCCTTCGATTAAATCATTGGTCATTGGAGCTTGGTCATTGGTCATTTAGAATTCAATTGTCAACCACAGCATTCAGGGTATTCTCATGGCTGGCCATTCCCATTGGGCGAACATCTCGCGCAAGAAGGCGCTGATCGACAACAAGCGCGGCAAAGTTTGGAGCAAGCTGGCCAAAGCGATTATCGTGGCGGCCAAATTGGGGGGCGGCGATCCCGACGCCAACCTGCGTCTGCGGTATGCCATCGATGCGGCCCGCGCCGTCAGCATGCCCAACGACAACATTGCGCGGGCCATTAAAACGGGCACCGGCGAATTGCAAAGCGGTACGCTGGAAGAAACGATTTACGAAGGCTACGGTCCCGGTGGCGTGGCGGTGATGTGCGAAATTTTGACCGACAACCGCAATCGTACCGCGCCGGAAATTCGCAAAGTTTTCGAACTGAACGACGGCAAGTTGGGCGCTTCCAACTGCGTGGCCTGGATGTTCGAACGCAAAGGACTGTTTGTCATCGGCGCAGAAAAAACCGATGAAGACAAGCTGATGGAAATTGCCCTGGAGGCCGGCGCCGACGACGTGAAGCAAAGCGGCGATAAGTTTGAAGTCACCTGCAACGCCAATCTATTTGCCAAAGTGGCCGGCGCGCTGGAAAAAGCGGGCCTTGCGCCCGAGAGCAGCCAATTGACGCGGATTCCCACCAACACGGTAAACGTGGACGATCCCGACACCGCCCGCAAGGTGCTGAATCTGATGGAAGCACTCGACAATCACGACGACGTGCAAAGCGTGGCCGCTAACTTCAACATTCCCGACGAGGCGATGGCACAAATTGCGGGGTGAGAGATCAGAAGTTGCCTTGGAGCAAGAATATGCTGCCCCCTCCCACGGAGAGAGGTTTTTGAAACTGGCCTGATTGCTAACTGCTAGTCTTTTCCGTGATGTTCGACTTTGGGCCAGTATTGATCGAAGGCATCGCCGCCTTTGAAATTGATGCTGTTGTCGATGTCGTGGCACTTGAGGCAGATGTCGATGACTTTTCGGCGGTCGGCGTCGGATTTGAGCGATAAGCGGAGTTCTGCGCGGTAGCGTTCCTTGTCGGCTTCAGAGGCTTTGATTTGAAAGGTTTCGGCGGCGACGTGGTTGGAGGCGGGGCCGTGGCAGTTTTCGCAGCCGTTGCCGGCGAGCGCGGGAGTTTTATCGAGGCTTAAATAACCGCCGTCCCAGGGGAAAAACTTTTGCGGTTCCCAGCCGGTGACGTGGCAACTGAGGCATTCCGGATCGGACTGACGGGGCGGATCCAAATGCGCCAACGTTTCCAACGCCTGAGCGTGCGGCGTTTTTTTCCAGACGGCGTAGGCTTGGGTGTGGCATTCGCTGCAGGCTTGCGAGCCGACAAACTTCCGGCCGCCGGGATAGGCCGCGGGCTTCAGACCCAAGCCTTCCAGGCCGATGTCTTTGAGTTGATCTTGATACGAGGCCAACACCCGCTTCATGCGGGCCGAATCGCCGAAGCGGGCATCGAGCGGCACGCGCTGATAGCGAATGCTGTCGGGCGAATTGTCGTATAGACCCAGCACAATGGCGTACATGCCTTTGGAACCCAGTTCGATGAGGCGGGTGGCAGTGCCTTCGATGACGGTGGCTTGTTTGGGGGGGACTTCTGCGCCGCCGGCGCTAACCACGATTTGAAATTGCGGATATTTTTTCGCCAAGGCGATCGATTCGTCCTGCGTGGCGCTGGCCAGCAAGACCAGAAAATCGCACTTGGCCGCCGTAAGCTTGGGCAGGCCGTCGGCAATGGCTTTATCGGCCGGTTGAAATTGGAGGTCTTGGTTGTTGACTTGGCTGCGCTGTTCATCGCCTAGCACGCTGAGGACGCCGATTTTCAAACCGCCGGCTTCGATGACTTGGTCGAGGGGCAATGTTTTTGGGTCGAAGGCGAAGAGGGCGGCATTGGTCGAGACAAATGGCGACGGCTGATTTCCGACCGGGGCGACACTGGCCAATAGCTCGGTAGCGGAGAGCCGGAGATCGTTTGGACCCAGGCCGACGGCCCGATAGCCCATGGTTTTGAGCGCGTCGGCGACGGCTTGAAATTTGATTTCCTGTTGACGGCCGAAGCGGCGGACCTGGTCGCCGACATCAAGCGCGACGACGGTCCAATTTTGGGCGGCCAGATCGGTGAGGAGCCGATCTCGCCGGCTGAGCCCGCCCTGTTCGTTTTCCTTGCCGGAGCAGCCGCAGGGTTCGATGTATCCTTGGAGGAGGCCGGTGAGGACCAGCGCCACTTTCGGCCGGGGCCAATCGGCAAACAGGGTCGGCTCCAGTGATGCAGGGCGCTGCCAATGGTTGGCGGCGCTGGGCACGGTTGGTGAATCGCCGGCCGGTTGAGCGTGGGCCGTGCTTCCGCCGCGGAAAATGACAAGGGCCAGCGCCGCCGCGGCCAAGCATAACAATGCGGCCGGCAGGAGCCGCGAGAGGAGAAATGACTTCATGATGCTGCGTTGGCCGTACCGCTTGTTGGCCCTTCCAGGTTCCGTCCTGTGCCTCAGTTTTTTTCGCCACTCACTCTCCGACGTCAAACCGCACCAAGATGCGAATGGTTTTCGCTTCCGGCAGATCGGTTCCGATTAACACTTCGCCGAGCTTTCCTTCTTCACCGCCCAAATGGAGCGCCGGCCGAGAGCCGGGTGGAATTTCCAGCATCACCGGCAAGCGCATGGGGGTGTCGCCCGTGCCGCCCAGCGGCTCGCCCAGGGTAACTTTCAAATCGTCGGGGGTCACCTGCTTGATGGTGGGATGCAAATCTTTGCGATGCGTGCCGTGAGCCACGATAAACAGTTCGGTTTTAATTCCTTCTCGGCCACTTACCGTGCCCAGTGTCAGCAAACTATGATCGTCGTCCCAACCACGACCGGCGATGACCACATCGCTGATGGTGTTTCCTTCGATGGGCAATTCGATGGGGTCTTCGGCCAGGTTCAAACGGATTTGGATTTTCTGCCGAAACGCTCCCAAAGGCAAGCCAGGTTTTACGGTGATGTGCAAGACGACGCCGCTTTGGGCATCTTTTTCGTCATGGAGGACGCTGGCGGGCATGGGCACGGCCTGGAATTCGAACTTATCGGCCGTGGACGTTTCGGTGAATTCGTGTCCGACCACTTCCAGTTGACCGGGCCGATAGGAAAAAATATGGACTTCCGCCGTTTGCGGCTCGCCGGCGGAAATGGAACTGAAGGCCAGGCTGGTGGGAGTCATCCGATAGGAATTGGTGACGTCGCCTGAGATGGTAAAGGTTAGCTCGGGGCGGGCGGGATCGTTGGTTTCGATGGTGGCGCTTTGGCGGAACGGTCCCGGCTGGACGTCTCTGGCTTTCCATTCAATGGTCACCGTGGTCGATTCGCCGGGTTTTACGGTTTCGCCGGCCAGCTCGAACTTGGTGCAACGGCAGGTGGAGGCGCCTTTGTGGAGCGACAGAGGCGAATGGCCTTCGTTGCGGATCGTGAAGACGTGCGTCTTGAGGCTTTCGCGCTCCATGCTGCCGAATTTGTATTCTTCCTCGTCCGCCACCACGTGAGGGGCGTCGGGAGAAACCGGGCTGTTTTGCTGCGCCAGAGAGGCATCGACGGTGCTGGTGAACGAGGCCCCTAATTCCATGACGGTTAAGCCCAAGCCAAAGGCGAGGCCCAACACAACCGCCAGGATGATGAGAAACCAATGACGCATAGGGGATCAGAAAAATGTGAGGATGAGTGTGGCCGAGATGAAAGATGATATTTGGACGAACCTTTATTATAACCACTGCGATGTAATGATGGATGTTCCTACGGCGGCCGTAGAGGGCCGGTTTTGAGCGGCCCCAAACCGTTATTATTGGCGGTGCAACTGCTGCTTGAAATACCCCCGGCAGTCGTCGAAGAATTGTTGGAAATCGGGGCGGCGGTAATCGGGATAGGTCCACTCGCTCGCTTGCCAGCCGCCGCCGCGGAAGGAGAGGGTGATTTCGGCGTAAATGCCGCGGCCCAAGTACAGGCGATGGCTGTGATCCTTCGTCGAGGCCAGCACCAACTTGGCCAGCGTGATGTAGCCGGGATCGAGATTGAGCGGCCGCGGCTCAGGGTGCTTTTTTAGGCCGGCATATTCGGCTTCCCAGGTGTTGGATTGCAGTTTGAAATCGATGAGCCGCTCGGGATTGATCATTTTTTCAAAGGCGAAAAATTGTTTTTTGAGGGCCGGGCCCATCGAGGCGGTGTAATAGTCGGTCTCGTTGAATTCAAAGGCCGGACTGGTTAGCGCGACGGACCCCCAGTGCGATTCCGCCGTTTCCCGCGCCCACACCAGCGCCTGCTCATGCCGGCTAAAAGCGGCGAGAATTAACAGCACCGGCGCAGGTTCGACAGGTGATCCCATGCTATTGAGATTACACTCAATCAATATGCCTTGGCCAACACGGCACGGCGCGAACTGGGCTGGCCGGTGAAAATGCATTTGCCCGGCTCGGGTTCGCAACCGGCCAGCGCGCCTGCAACCGGTAGGCAGCGGATGCTGACTTTGAGATCGGCCAGGGTTTTTTCCACCTCCGCGCTTTCGCACACATGGCACAGGGCAAAGCCGCCGTGGATTTCCGGCTGCTCGGCATTTTTGGGCGTGAACCAAGCTTTGAATTCGTCGAGGTGGTCGATTTTCCGCGTGTTGACTTCGCGGTATTGGAGCGCACGCTGAAATAAATTCGTTTGCATTTCGGTGAGCGTCTTGCCGACGTTGGCAACAAACTCTGCGCGGGGCACGCCTCCTTTTTCGCCCGGCTTGTCGCGGCGGGCCAAAAACACGGCGTCGCCGGCGACGTCGCGGGGACCGATTTCCAACCGCAGCGGCACGCCGCGCTTAATATGTTGCCAGGCTTTCTCGCCGCCGCGCAAATCGCGGGCGTCCATGATGACGCGGACCGGCTCGCCGTCGTAGGTTTGCGCTTTGAGCTCGGATTCCAGCTTGCGGCAGAAATTTATGACGGCGGTTTTTTCTTCGTCGCTCCTGAAGATGGGCATGATGACCGCGTGCGCCGGAGCCAATCGCGGCGGCAAAATCAGGCCGTCGTCGTCGGCGTGGGTCATAATCAATCCGCCGATGAGCCGCGTGCTGACGCCCCAAGACGTGGTCCAGCAGAATTCTTCGCGTCCTTCGCTGGATAAGAATTTAATCTCCTGTGCTTTGGAAAAGTTTTGTCCTAGGAAGTGCGACGTGCCCGCCTGCAGTGCTTTGCGGTCTTGCATCATCGCTTCAATGGCGTACGTGTTGACGGCACCGGGAAAGCGCTCGCCGGCGGTTTTTTCGCCCCGGATCACCGGCATGGCCATGTAATCCTGGGCGAAGGTGGCATACACGTCGAGCATTTTCAGCGTTTCTTCCACCGCTTCCTGCTGCGTGGCATGGGCGGTGTGTCCTTCTTGCCACAAAAATTCCGCCGTGCGCAAAAACAGCCGGGTGCGCATTTCCCAGCGGACGACGTTGGCCCATTGATTGATGAGAATCGGCAAATCGCGGTACGATTGCACCCACTTGGCGTACATGGCGCCGATGATGGTTTCGCTAGTGGGGCGGACGACGAGCGGCTCTTCCAGCGGCGCGGTCGGCACCAACCCGCCTTTGGGTCCGACTTCCAAACGGTGATGCGTCACGACGGCGCACTCTTTGGCGAAGCCTTCGACGTGGGCCGCTTCTTTTTCCAAAAAGCTGAGCGGAATGAACAGCGGGAAGTAAGCGTTCTGATGCCCGGTCTCTTTGAACATGCGATCGAGCGCTTTTTGAATGTTCTCCCAAATGGCGTAGCCCCAGGGTTTGATGACCATGCAGCCGCGGACGGGCGAAATTTCCGCCAGGTCGGCGGCGCGGACCACCTGCTGATACCATTCCGGATAATCTTCCTCACGGGTAGGGCTAATCGCATTTTTAGGCGGCTTGGGCATTTTCTTAGGTGATCCGTGGTCAGTGGTCTTTGGTCAGTGGACGGTTGGGGCATTGTAGAAAAGCGAGCCCGCGGCCAGCAAGGGAAGTGTGTAATGGCAACAAAAATGAGGGCGATTTTTTCGCGGTTCGGTTCGCAGATGAAATTCCGAAATTCAGCAAAAATTTGTTGACATGGGGAAGGCTTTCGCTGAAACTGTGCATTATCTTTCTGGTTAGTTTCTATTCTGCTCGAGGACCTTATGAGACACAGCATGCGATTCCGCGGAACGGAGTTGAGCGTGTTGGCGTGTCTGGCGGTGGTGGTAATTCCCAATCTTTGCATGGCGGCGGCGACCACGGGGATGAAGACGCCCTATTATCAGAAGTCCGACAGTGCGCTGGTGTACACGTCGGCCGGGTATCATCTGGATGATTTTGAGGACGGCTTTTCGATCAACGACACGGGCGTGACAGTGACGTCGTTGAATGGGTGGTTTGATGTCGGCGGCTATTCCGTCGACGCTGACGACGGTGTGATCGACGGCTCCGGCAATAATGGCCATTCGCTGGAAGTGGTTACTGCGGGCGGCCAATCGGAGGCAACTTTTACATTCAACAGTGGCGTGTTAGGCGGGCTGCCGTTAAGCGCCGGGCTGGTGGTCACCGCATGTGACGGTGGGGGAACCATGGTGTTTACCGTATACGATTCGAGCAACAATGTCTCGGGCACGTACACTCTCAATGCTCCTTTTGCCACCCAGCCAACCAGCGATGATTTTTTGCTGTGGGGCTCCGATCCGGCCGGGATTTCCAAAGTTGACTTGACCTACAATAACGCCTTTACTCATATGTTTGTCGACCACTTTCAGTACGACATGCTGAACACGGTTCCCGTGCCGGAGCCGGCGTCGCTGGTGCTGGCCGCGACTGGCGGAGGTTTGGCGTTCCTCCTGCTGCGGCGTCGAAAGCAGGCGCGACGCTAAAATTAATGACGTCCGAAGTTTCCAGCATGTTTGCGTCTGCGATAGGCGCAAACGTGCGCGTCACGTTCGGTCAATCGGCTCTAATGCTGCGGCACGCAAATAATCAGATAGGCCTTGAAAACCCTTGCCGCGGGCGATGCCTTCCAGCATCGCTTTTTCTTCCGCAGTGAGCCGAACGTTCACTTGCTGGGTCCGTTTGCCGCTGCGTGCTGCTGAAGGCGGATTGCGCCCCTGCTCCAGAAAATATGCCACGGCGGCAGCGAGCGCTTGCCGAGTGGATTTGATGCAGGCTTGCGGAGATGCCCCATCGCCGAACACATGCGGCAGTTCCAGCCCGCGGCCGTACCAGTGGCCGGCGTCGTTTTCGAGAATGATTTGATACTGTTCGGCCAAGGCGGCAGCTTGTTTCAATACATCGGTCCGAAAGGGTCGACGCAACCGCAATTCTTTTTCTCCCGCCCGCGAACGGTTGATCTCCTTTGCTCCTTTATTCTTCTTCGATGAGGCGTTGGATTTGACGGACATAAAATGGCTTAACCTTGCCCTTGTGCACAGGAATCGACAACAGTTGCTTGCCCGGTTTCTCGAAAATATGGTGAGAGCCGGAAATCCGAGCCAGCTGGTAGCCGGCTCGTTCCAACTGTTTCTGGATCACCGCAAATCGTTCTTCGCTCGCCATTCTAGTATACCCTGTGCTATACGGAAAGTCTCATTTTTTGCCTGCTTCTCAACGTTGCCTTCTGCGACACCTATCAGATAGTGTTAAAACTGTCAACAATCAACGAAGGCGGTGCACAATGAAGGCGAAATTATGGACTAAATAGGTACTCCACCTGATCGAAGCGCATTTAGGCTGCGGAAGCGAAGGTGTGTTGCATATCAAGGTAGTGATTATTGTTGGCTTGAAACCAGTCGTAGGCCAAGTCGAGCAGCTCCTCCAGCGTGCGACAGCGGTGG
>DATJYL010000126.1 GCA_035499655.1 Pirellulales bacterium | reverse complement strand
GACCCGATGAAACGACCCGATGATCGACCGTTTGAGAAGGCTCCAAACGCTTTCGATGGTGTTAGTATGCACGTCGCCGCGTACCCACTCCTCAATACTGTGGTTGACGGTTTCGTGCTTTGTGTTGGCGTCGGCAATGCCTTCGTAGGCTTTCCAATCGTCGGTATAGATTACTTCGGCTTGATCGGCGGCGTGTTCTTTCAGGAAAGCGTGCAGGTTGGCCCGCGTGCGGTCGGGGATAACTTTCAAACGAGCGGCCCCGCCACGCGACACCACGCCAGCCACGGTCGTTTTGTTGCCCTTATAACCGTGGCCCTTCCCTTTGACTTTTCCGCCGACGAGCGTTTCATCGGCTTCCAAAATGCCGGTCAGTTGTCCGGTCAACGCTTCGGCCATTGCAGCCCGGATTCGATGGCAGAGATACCACGCTGTCTTGTAGGACACGCCAATCGTTCGCTTGACTTGATTAGCGGAAACTCCCTTTTTGGATTCGATCATCATGTAGGCCGTCAGAAACCATTTCCACAGCGGCAAGTGGCTGTCGTGGAGAATGGTGCCAGCAGTAACGGAGAATTGATAGCGGCATGAATTGCAATCGTACTGATTACGTTCCTCGATTTTTGAAATGCTCTTGCAGCCACAGCGCGGGCATACCGGGCCTTCGGGCCAGCGTATTTCTTCCAGGCAATCGCGGCAGCGAGATTCGCTACCGAATTGCTCAATCAGAGTGCAGAGGTTAATTTGCTGATCCAATGGTTTTGAAGTTTTATTCATGGAGGGTCAAATGGGTAAAAAGAAAAAGGGGATAAGCAAGTTACCGACAAAGCACTTGATTAAGCACCTTTTCCATAAGGACGTGATTGAGAAAGCCAAGACGGTTGCACACGAAAAGAACCGGAAAAAGACTTAGTTTCTCAATCACACCAGCATTTTACCCATTAACTACCCTTGTGTCAAGTATACAATCCCGATTGTTTTCGCCAACGAGCGCTGGGGGACTTCGACCCGGATTTGCAATTGGCGGCCAGACTGGTGGAAAAAACGACGGCGGTCGATGGTTTTGCTGTCGTGAGCCAGTGGCTTGATCTGGCGGCCACCATCGGCTTTGAAGCTTTGGAGGCGACGGACGAATCGGCCCATGTGACGCACAACCTGGCCCGCTTTTATCGGCTGGCGCGAAGGTTTTTCGACGATCCCCTGCTGGTACAAACCGTGCGGCAAACCGTGCCACCGTTGATGCTGCAAAACGCCATTTGCGGTCTACTGATGCCCTATACCGTGGGCAGCGGCGTGCACGGGTATTATTCGCTGGCCTTGGAGCGGTTGTAGGAAATACGGACCACGCGGCTTGCGGCCCAGCTGTGCAACAGGGCCAGAAACGCGGGAAATTGTGCCGCACGCTGGGCGGGTGTTAGACAGCGTGTGTGAAAAATGTTAGATTTTGCAGGTGCCGGAGGTAAGAGCGAATCGTGGCCGCGCAAGGGCGGTAAATAGGATTGCTTTTCGTTGCTGCGCATCTGATCGGGCAGCGGTGTTGCGCTTTCGATCCAAAACAATTAGAGGAGCGATTGTCATGAAAACTTGCATGCGCTATGGGATTATTTTGTTGGCGGCAGCCCTGCTCGTCCCGTCGGTGGCGACCGTCAGAGGACAGGGGCCAGGGGGCGGTCGAGGATTCGGCGGGATGGGAATGATGGGCGGCGGGGGCATGGGAATGGATCCTTCGTTTTTGTTGATGTCGCCCGCGGTTCAGAAGGAATTGGAGTTGTCGGACGATCAAAAAGAAGCAGTGCAAAAATACGGAGACGATTTAAGAGCCAGCGGGCGAGACTTTTTCCAACAGATGCAGGGCCTTTCGCAAGATGAAATGCAGAAAAAGATGCAGGAGCGGGCGAAAGAAAACCGCAAGAAGATCGCGGACATTTTGCTGCCACTGCAAATGTCGCGACTGGACGAAATTAGCATTCAAGTAGCCGGGGCGGGTGCGCTGAACCGTGACGACGTGGCGGAGAAGCTGGGCCTGACCGATGATCAAAAGAACAAGATCAAAGATTTAGCGGACGACACGCGGCAAAAGATCATGGACTTGTTTTCCAACGGACCGCCGCAGGACGACCAGGAACGGCAGGACATGCAAAAGAGGATGGCAGACATTCGGTCGCAGCAAACCGATAAGGCCATGGCGGTTTTGACCGACGAACAGAAAACGAAATTAGAGGATCTGAAAGGCAAAAAATTTGATACCAGCAGTTTGCAATTTGGCCGTGGGCCTGGTCGTGGGCCGGGCGGTCCCGGCGGCCCGCCGGGGGGCGGTCCGCCTCCAGGAGGCGGCGGAGGCCAAGGGGCGACCAATTAAGTAGCCCTATTTCACCGCGCCGAAGGCGGCGAATTTACTGCGCCGAAGGCGGCGAAGCAAGTGTTGACGTGCAGCACTTCGACAGTGCGGAAGCCGACGGTACGGAGCAGCTCGAGCTGAAACACAAGGGGCTTGGGCGTGTCTTCTTTTTCGACGTAGGCGAAGACTTCCTGGCGATAGGCGGGCCCTTTGAGGGCATCCAAGTAGTGGGCGTAGCGCTGCTTCATCGCAGCGCGGATGTGGGGCAGATGGTAATCGATTAAATCGAAAATCCAGAGCGATCCGCCGGGCACTAAGGCGCGGTGTATTTTGGCGAACATGGCGTGCCACTGGTCGTCGGAGCGCAAATGATGCAGCGTGGCGGAGGCGACGATGATGTCGAAGGCGGAATCGCCGAATTCGACGTCGCGCATGTCGGCTTGGATGGCGCGGATGGAGCCGGTGCTGACGGCGCGGATTCGTTCTTGCGCTTTGTCGAGCATGGGGCGGCTGAGGTCGATCAGCGTGACATCCAAATTGGGAAGTCGCTGAAGTAATTTCAGCGTGTAGTTGCCGGCGCCGCAGCCGATGTCGAGCAGCCGCTTGGCGTGCGGATTGGTGGCGGCGGCCGCCGTGGCAATGAGTTCCAGGGCCAGCGGCGCATCGACCGTGGCGGACTGGCCGGTTTGCAGATTGGAGAAGCGGTCGACCTCGTTGTCAAACCGCTGGCGGATTTCCTCGACGGTGGATTTCATGGTCCTAGGCGTCAATGAACTTCTCAGGCTGACGGATCGGGTGTTCTTTCAAAATTGCATGACATTCTGATATCAGGCGTGGAAGATATGATTGATCAATACCAAACGTAAATCGGTGACGTTGAGTCATATGTTCTGGCGTGATTTCCACGACCACTTCAAGGTGGCCACGTTTATCAACTGAGCGAATGGTAATTTTGAGGTTTGGTTCTAGTGGTTCTAGGTTCGCTTCTGAGATTTCGTTTCTGTGCAGCTGCTCGCACTTTTTCATCCACCGTGCAATGTCGACGTTCATTAGAACTGAACCTGTGACTTTGACCGTTGCATTGTGAGCTTCACAAATTGCAGTGGCCGATAGCCAGTTTCCGTCCCAATAATCTTGCGCATCTGGAAATTGGCGGCAGTGAATCCACAGTTTGAGTCCGTCGATTTTGATATTGGGCTCGTTCATGCTGCGACCAAATTAATACGTTATTCTGATGGCGACGATACCTTAACAAGAAAATTCTAGCCGTGCGTTGGTTCGCGCTTGTTTAATCGCAGTTCCCTATCACGTTCTTCAACCCATCGGAAATGAGCCTGGCCCGGCTAATGCGCAATCGCTTAGCCAAGTTGTCAACTTGTTTGAGCAGGCCCTTTTCTACACTTACCGAAATCACTTGCACGCCGGCGCCGACTTTGGGGCGACCCATTTTTCGCTTGGCTTTCTTCCAGAGTCGTTGTTGTGCTAAGTTTGGCCGACGAGTCTTTTCAGCAATAAATTCTTTTTCGAACGGCGCCGCTGCTTGTTCGAGTTCGGCAACCGTCATGTCGTGCGATGATTTTCGCCGGGTGTGTTTTGCTTTTTGTGTTTTCATTTCGTTCGCCTTCGAAAGCGGCGTTTTTCCTTTTCCGTCAAAGGCCGGGCATGGATTACGAACACTGTCCCGTCTTCATCGAGTAAGAATGCAACCTGAATCAGCCGCCCGCCGCTGCCACGGCCAATCGCAAACCAGCGATCATCAGTAAGCAGCGTCGGATAGGGACGCCGGGCGGTCTCAATAATGCGTTCCGCTTCGTCGGGCGTGACACCATGCTTAGCGACTTTTTCCAAATTCCACTCGATCCAGCGAAAATTCATCGTGCTGCCCACACTTAATTATGGAAGAAAGTCGAGGATGGTCAAGGCAGATTTGGAACTGCCATTTGGCCACATTTTACCCATGCGTGGGTTCGCGCTTGAGTTGTTGGCCGTGTTTTTGGTCGCCGATGAACCGGCCGTCGCGGACTTGCAGTTTGCCGCGGACGGTGACGGCGGTGGGGCGGCCTTCCAGTGGCCAGCCTTCGAAGGCGCTGTAATCGACATTCATCTGCTGCGTTTTGGCGGAGATGACGCCGCGGTAGGCGGGGTCGTAAATCACGAGGTCGGCGTCGCTGCCCAGTTGAATGGTTCCCTTGCGCGGAAAGAGGCCGAAGATTTTGGCGGCCTGCGTACTGGCGGCGTCGACAAAGCGATGTAAATCGATGCGGGCTTTGCGGACGCCGTAGCTGTAGAGCACGTTCACGCGGTCTTCGATGCTGGGAATGCCGTTGGGAATTTTGGTGAAGTCGCTGCGGCCCATCTCTTTTTGGCCTTTGAAGTCGAACGGGGCGTGATCGGTGGCCACGGTGCTAATGAGCCCGTTGGCCAGGGCGTTCCACAATTGCTCCTGGTGACGTTTTTCGCGCAGCGGGGGGGACATCACATATTTGGCTCCTTCGAAATCTGGCTTTTCGGCGTAGCTGCGGTCGAACACAAAATGCGGAATGACCGATTCCACCCACATCCGCACGCCCCGGTTGTGGGCCGCTTGGGCTTCGCGCAGCGCATCGCAGCAGGAGGTGTGGACGACGTATGTGTGTGCGCCGGTCAGGCCGGCAAACGTGGCCAGGTGATGCACGCCTTCGGCCTCGACGACCGGCGGGCGAGAAGGCTCGTGCCACTGCGTGCCGGTTTTGCCCTCGGCGATGAGCTTTTGTTGGAGTTGGGCGACGAGTTCGGCGTTTTCGCAATGGGCGGTGACGATGACGCCCCAGCGCTTGGCCAGCTCCAGCGTGCGGTACAGTTCGGTATCATCG
Organism: Pirellulales bacterium; assembly: GCA_035499655.1. Lineage (NCBI taxonomy): Bacteria > Pseudomonadati > Planctomycetota > Planctomycetia > Pirellulales > Pirellulales bacterium. The sequence continues at coordinate 10,226 of DATJYL010000126.1, read as the reverse complement.
AGGTTGAAGGCGCCTTTATAGGCCAAGAAGATTTTGAAGGAAGCGGTGCCGTCGGCGACGATTTTTTTCAATTCGTCGGGGGTTTTTTCATTGAAGCGACTGACGCCGAAATGGAAAGTGTAATCGCAGGCTGACCGGCCGGCGGCTTTGGATTTCCACAATTCGTAGGATTCCACTGGGTCGTCGTTGCGCGCGGGACAGACCATTTCGATGAGGCTGGTGGTGCCGCCGACCAAAGCCGCGCGGCTGGCGGTTTCGTAGTTGTCCTTGGCGAACGTGCCCATGAAGGGGAGATAGATATGGACATGGGGATCGATGAACCCGGGGAAGACGTATTTGCCGGCGGCGTCGATGATTTCGGCGCCGGGCGGGGCGGGCAGATTGGGACCGATGGCGGAAATGGTTTCGCCGGCGCACCAGATGTCGGCCTTGTAACGTTGATCGGCGGTGATGATTTCGGCATTCTTAACGAGCAGCGGCATGATGAGTTTCCCCCTGGCGTGAACGGTACGGCGATTAGAAGGAGCGAATTGTTTGGAAATTGTTAAGCATAACGGGGGCGATTATTTGCCGCCAGCAGCGGGCTAGGAAGGCAGAAGGAAGAAGGCAGAAGGCAGAAGGCAGAAGGCAGAAGGCGGAATGCGGAATGCGGAATGGGGAATGGGGAAGGGGGAAGGTGGAAGGGGGGACTTATGGCGGATCGTAGCCGCCGGCGTGCCAGGGATGGCAGCGGCCAATGCGGCATACACCTTTGACGGCGCCCTGCAAAACACCATATTTTTGCACGGCGCCGATGAGATAATTGCTGCAGGTGGGTTGGAATCGGCATTGGCGACCGACCAGCGGGCTGAGCGTCCACTGGTAAACGCGGACCAATAAAATCAGCGTCCAAGCGGGCAAATGCACCAGGGTTTCCCACAGAAATTGCATGACCAGAAAGAAGTTATTGGTCAACGGCATAAACCGTCAACGAGGTGCGATTGTCCAACGCCGCGTTGGGTAGCATAATCTATTGTATCAGCCATCGTTGCGGCGCCGGTTATTCCGTGGCCCGGCGGCAATTCATATCGTATCTGCACAAGAGCTTAACTGTTTTCTAACATGCCTGTGATAGCCTGATGGGCCAAAGGGTAAATCAGCCCAGGCGTGGATGCATTGTTTTTGGAGGATGTCACGTGAGCACCGTCATGATGGCGAAAAGCCGCGTAAGTACCCGCGAGCGAATCCTGGTAGTCGACGATGAAGAGGATTTGCTGGAACTTGTCAACTATAACCTGACGAAGGAAGGCTACCGGGTTCATTGCGTGGAAACCGGTGAGGAAGCGCTGGAGGAAGCGCGCAAATCGCTGCCCGATTTAATTGTACTCGATTTGCTGCTGCCGCACGTCGACGGCCTGGAAGTTTGCCGGCTGTTGAAAGCCGACAACCACACCCAGCAGATCCCCATTATTATGTTGACGGCCAAAAGCGAAGAGGCCGACGTGGTCTCGGGGCTGGAGCTGGGGGCCGATGATTACCTGACTAAGCCGTTTAGCCCACGGGTGCTGCTGGCCCGCATCAAGGCCCTATTGCGGCGCAAACCGAAGGATGGGGGCGGGGAAGCGGGGACGATCCGCATTCGGCAGTTGATTATTCATCCTGGCCGGCACGAAGTGTTGCTCAATGGCGAGCCGCTGGACCTGACGTACACCGAATTCAAGCTGTTGCACTTTCTGGCTCGCAAGCCAGGTTGGGCGTTCACGCGGGGGCAAATTGTCGACGCGGTGAAAGGGGAAGATTACCCGGTGACGGAGCGGTCCGTGGACGTGCAAGTGGTGGGGCTGCGGAAAAAGCTGGGGGATTTTGGGGCCAACATCGAAACGGTGCGCGGCGTGGGGTACCGGTTTAAAGAGTAATGACGAATGAACCATGTCTAATGACGAAGATCGAGTGAGCAACGCCGCCATGCCCCGACGCTAATTCTAAGCTCGAAAAGTAGCCGCTCTACCGGTTACAATAATATTAGGCACGACGAATTCGTGGTTTCAGATTTGGAATTTGAAACTTGGTTCGTCACTGGGATTTCGTCATTTGTCATATTCTATGCAGCGCCACCGTCTGGTCGGGCATCTTGCGGTTCGGTATTTCGTCCTGTGTCTGGCAGCGCTGCTGGTATTTGGATGGTGGGCGGCGCAATCGTTCAATTCGGCGTTAACCCGGTCGACGTGGACGGAATTAGAAGCGGCGGCGAATCTGGCGGCGACGGAGCTTGGTCCGCTGCTGGGGGGCGAGATTCCAGAGACAGCAATGGGGCAAAGCAAAGCCGCGGAAGCGGTCGCGCGCATCGCCCAGACCACCAGCACGCGCATCACCGTGGTATTGGCCGACGGCCAAGTGCTATTGGATAGCGATCCGCGGGAAGACCCACGGCAGATGGAAAACCATTCTACCCGACCGGAAATCGCGGCGGCGTTGGCCGGGGGCGTGGGCCGGGACACCCGGTACAGCGAAACGCGCAACGAAACGATGTTGTACGCGGCGGCGCCGGTGCGGCAGGAGGGCAAAATTGTGGGTGCGGCGCGAACCGCCATGTCGGCTACCGAGGTGGGACAAGTGTACCACGACAGCCAGCGGTCGCTGCTGGCGGGAGTGGCGGTGGTGGCGATTGCGGCCGGGTTGATCGGGTGGTGGTTGGCCAGCCGTAGCAGCGCCCGACTGCAGCCGCTCGCGGCGGGGGCGGCGTTGCTTTCGCAGGGGGAGCGGATGCCGAAATTGCCGCTGTCGGAAATTGTGGAGCTGGCGGCGCTGGCCGGGGCGCTGAATAAAATTGCCCACCAGTTGGACGAGCGCAGTTTGCGGATTGGCCAGCAAGGGCACGAGCAGCAAGCGGTGCTGGCCAGCATGGTGGAAGGGGTGTTGGCCGTGGATTCGGAGCAGCGGGTGATCACGTTGAATTCGGCGGCGGCGGGGCTGATCGGCAGTTCGCAGGCTGACTTGCGGGGCCGCAATTTGCAAGAAGTGCTGCGGAACGCCGATTTGCGGCGGTTTGTGGAGCGGGCGCTGGAATCGCCGGATCCGATCGAGGACGACATTGTGCTGCACGGGGAAGGGCCGCGGATTTTACAAGTTCGGGGGACGGCGTTGCGCGACGGCGGCGGCCGCGGTGTGGGGGCGGTGATTGTACTGAACGACGTGACGCGGTATCGGCAGTTGGAGAATGTGCGGCGCGATTTCGTGGCCAACGTATCGCACGAGCTGAAAACGCCGATTGCTTCGATCAAGGGATTTATTGAAACGCTGCAGGACGGGGCGCTGGGGCATCCGGAGGACGCGCAACGGTTTTTGAAAATCATCGCCAGTCATGCGGAGCGGTTGAACCACATCATCGAAGATTTGCTGAGCTTGTCGAAGATTGAGCAGAGCGAGCAGGCGGCCAATTTGCCGTTGTCGGCAGCGCCATTGCAGGGGGTGTTGGAAGCGGCCGTACACCAATGCCAGCCGCACGCGGCGGCGCGGCAGATTGAGCTTTGGCTGGAGTGCGACGAAGGGCTGGTGGCGATGATCAACGCGCCGCTGTTGGAACAAGCGGTGATGAATTTGATCGACAACGCCGTGAAGTACAGCGAGCCGGGCGGACAAGTGCAAATTGCCGCGACGGCCACCGAGGAAGAAATTTCCGTGGCGGTGCGCGACCAGGGGTGCGGCATTGCCGCCGAGCATTTGCCGCGCTTGTTCGAGCGGTTTTACCGGGTCGATCGGGCCCGGAGCCGCAAACTTGGCGGGACGGGGTTGGGGCTGGCGATTGTCAAGCACATTGTGCTGGCGCATCAAGGGCAAGTCTCGGTGAGCAGTACGCCGGGGGAGGGGAGCGTGTTCTGCATTCACCTTCCGTTGGCGGCGGCCGTAGCGGCGGCGGTGTAAATTTTTTTGGGATGAGGCGCTGCGGCTTTGTTCCGCTCGAATTAGGGATTTAACAACAAACGGTCTCCGACGGTTGAGGGGGAATGGCGTAGAAAAGGCCAGAGAAACCCAAGGATTTGCGGTCTTGGTCGGACGGGGCAGGGGAAATGTTAGGGGCGGATTTGGAGGCGAGTTTGGTTTTTTTTCCTATTTTCTGGGGGGGCAGGAGCAAAACACTTGCAATGCTTGTAGAGGCTGAGTAGATTGTGAGGAGTTCTAGCAGATTGGGCTTATCCGGGGGGGGAAGTTTCCAATCGGAATTCCCTGGACAACAACCTTTATTATCAGCAGAGGTGGAGTCGCTTATGAAGTGCATCAATAAATCGTTCATGGCTGCAATTATGGTTGCCGCGACCGCCTCAGTTTCCGCGGCGTGGGCACAATCCGACAGCATCTTCTTCTCGACTTCCGGTAACTTGAGCGCGTCGATGACGACCTTGACCGGCGGCAGCTCGACGCCGGGCAACATTACCACCAGCTACAGCTCGCTGGGTCAAGACACGTTGTACGTGTGGGTCACGTCGATCGACAACGGGGGCATTGGCGCGAACTACGACATTACCCCGCCCGACACCAGCTACAGCACAGCGTATGACAGCAATGGCAATGAGTTGACGCATCCGTTTGTTCCCAATTCGTCCGCTTCGATTGCCGTGAACTACAGCATTACATCCGGGACCAGCTTTGTGAACTTTAGCGGCAGCAGCACCGATGGGGCGGCGATCTACAATAACAAGTTGGTCGGCAACAACACCGGGTTGGGGGTTACCGATCCGAACGGCTTGACCACGCATACGATGGGGGATCCGAACGGCGTGGGCACGTACACCACGGTGTGGGATTCGGCCAGCAGCTATACGTATGGCGCCGGTCCTTCGACCACGCAGCAGAATGTGACCGCCACGAGCATTACCAACGTGGCCGCGTCGGCGGTTCCGACCGCGGATTCCAGCACCATTACCCCCGCCTCTCCGCCGGGACAAACGATTACGCCCACGAATATTCCGCGTGGGTTGTTCCTGCCGTCATCATCTCAGTTTTCAACTAATCCCAGCACGCCGGCGGGCCCCACTGGCTATGTACAAAATCCGCAGTACAACGCCACGGCGAATGCGTTCCTATTGGGCACCGTGACGTTTAGTGCGGCGGCGAACGGGACGGCGGTAATCCAGATTCAAAAGTCCGACCCGACCGCGGGTGGCCTAGGCATTGTGCGTGGCGGCGACGGCGTGGTGGGAAATAACCCGACTAGCAGCACCGGTGACCTGACCAGCCCGACCACCGGCAATGCCATGAACGGGTACTCGTATTACAAGGCAACGATTACGGTGAATGCGGTGGCGACCTATCGGAATGGCAACTTGACGGGCGATTCGGGGCTGAATACACCTATTACGACCGACGTTGTTAATGCGATGGACATCAATCAGATTTGGTCGGACTACAACAACCACCTAACATACGTGGCAGCTAATGCCGGGAACGGCCGGCGTGACGACGTGTTGCCAGGAGATGTTTATGCGACTGGATCAGTCACATTGGCCGACGTGCAGCACGAAATTGGGTCGTTGGTCGACACGACGAATTTTGGAATGGCCAGCGGCACTCACCCAGGCGATGCTAACTTAGATGGTTTTGTGGACGCCGGCGACCTTTCGATTTTCCGGAGTAATGTCGGTTCGCCTATCTCCGGCCCGTCATGGCAGCTTGCTGATTTCAATGGCGATGGTTTCGTCGATGCAGGCGATTTGTCGATCTTTCGTTCATACGTAGGTTCGCCGGGGGGCGGGGATGGCATGTTCGCACCGGTTCCGGAACCGGGCACTTTTGTATTGCTAGGACTTGGTGGATTGGCTGGATTATTAATCAAGAGACGTCATGCGGTTTAGTTGATTTTAATAGAGAGGCGTTGTTCGTGAGTTAGTGAAGAGGCGCGGTTTTGCGAGGTAAGTGGAATTGCAGAAGATTTCGCTTGCGGTGCTTGTAGTTCGTGGGTATACTAATCACTGTATTGTTTGGAACAGAGATCATTGATTTAACAAGGAGAAACGCGAATGAAACGCATTTTGGTGTTGTCGACACTTGCAGCTTTGCTTGTTTGTGCTCCGATGATGGCGTCGGCTTCTACGCTTACAATGACTGCCGTGTACGAGCAGGCGTACGACGGAACCACATTGGCTGCCTTGGGTACGCCAACGATTGTCCCTAACGGTGACTATGTGCAGGTTGACGTAAAGATTCAGCTTCAAGGTCTGGCGGCTGGCGAGAACTTCTGGACCACGTTTTTTAATTTGACTAATACGGCCGGGATTACACCGGTGCAATTGGCATCGACCTACTGGATGACGCCCGCGACTGCTAAGAATAACTTCAACTCGATTCCGATCTCTGGTGGGCCTGATTACAGCTACCCGTCACCGGCTCCGTCCTTGCAAGACTATGCGAACTACGATGCCAATGGGCCGTCGCTTGGTGGATCGACACCGCACTGGCAGAGTGCCAACACTGACTCTGGTTCGAACACTAACGACTTGCTGTCGATCAACGTGGAAGTGCCCGCGTCTGAAGCGAACAACCGGCGGTACGGTGAAGCTAGCCGTCCCGGTGCCGGTTACGCCGATCAGTTGGGGTCTCCGACCTTGATTGGTTCGGTTCTTTATCAGGTTAGCGCGCAGGGTGCACAAACCATTTCGCTCACGCCCATCGGTGGAAGTGCGTGGGGCACGTGGCTTAATAATTCGAGCGGGACCAGTACGACTACCAATGCGCTATCAACAGGGTTCACCGGTGTTGGGTTCACGATTGGTGTTCCAGAGCCGGCTTCGATTGCACTGTTGGGCTTGGGTGGCTTGGGCTTAGTCGCGTTCGCCCGTCGCCGCCGTTCCTAGTCAGTCTCGAGGTAAGCTGTAAGTTTCATTCGCAACTCCGAAAGGCATCCCGAGAGGTCGGGATGCCTTTTTTTGTTACGCCGAGATATTTGCGCCGTGAGGGCCCCCTCTCACCCCGCTCTCTCTCGGTGGGAGAGGGAAATGGGAACGCGGTTTTTGTGCGATTCTAGCGGATATTGAGCCATCGGTAGTGGGTCAGTTTGAAATGTAGCGGTCCCGGCGCGCCGGGATCCTCAGCAGCCGGCGTTTTTCCCGAGGCAAACGGCTGGGGACAGCCGTCGCTACATCTTTGGTTCTATCGAGCAAAACGGCTGGGGACAGCCGTTGCTACATCTTAAATTGACCAAGCTAGGCGACGACCGGTTGGTCTGATTGGTTGCGAGGGGCGTAGTTAGTGGTTACGATAGAGGGTGACGGGGCAAGGGGGCTGGTGAACATGCTTGGGTGGCGGATGGCTGGCGCGGGTCTTCTTTTCTAAAGGCACAAGCCGCCCGAGGTAGATGGAGCAGGAGCACGAGAAGTCGGCGACTTGACCCGCATGACTACACACCGCATGAGCAACTGGGTTGGGCGGCGGGGCTGGGGATGTATCTCTCTGGTGCTGGCGGTGTTGTTGTTTTCCGGCAGCGCGCGCGGGGCGATGGAGATTGAGGGGCTGGATAACAACACGGCGCCGGCGTCGAATTACGATCGGTACGACAACAGCTCTTCTTGGATAGGGCTGCCGGCGAACTGGCCGGGGGGAGCGCCGGGGAGCAATACGAGTTCGCCGTATGTGTGGTCGGGGGTGGGGCGAGACGCCAACAACGGCACGTGGGGCACGATGATTGCGCCGCAATTTTTTATCAGCGCGAACCACTATCATCCGGCCATCGGGGACACGCTACAGTTCAACTATAACAACGACCCGAATGGTCCGTCGGAGACGGAGACGGTGCTGGCCGGGGCGTGGATGCAGGCCGCACTGCCCGGCAACGGCGGGGCAGACGGGGATGTGTGGATTGGCCTGTTGAGCCAGGCGGTGAGCAGCAATGTGGCGATTTACCCGATTTTGAAGATGAATTTTAACTCCGAATATGGGGGATTGGGGATATCGACATTTGGGCTTTCGGCGACGATTCCGGGGACGGTGACGACGGTGCGGATGGGTCGGAACGTGATTGATGCAGGGACGGCGAATTATTATACGGGCTTGAACCCGGCAGATTACAACGGGGTGAGCAATTTTTATGGGTTTCAATACACGTACAACAACACGGCGAGCAACCGGGGGGTGGGAAACGACGAGGCGCAGGTGGTGGTAGGGGATTCCGGGGCTCCGACGTTTTTTTTGTACGGGGGCTCCTCGCCGGCATTGATCGGAACGCATTGGTTGGCCGGGACGAGCGGGGGCAATCTGGTCACGGTGGATACGCTGGATTCGGATTACGTGAACTATAATCCTGCGCTGAATGACGTTCAGAAAGTGATGAATCAATTGGCGGACGCGAACAGCGTGGCGCGAGAGAACGTGACGTTGGAATCGCCGGTCCTTGGGGATTTTAATTTAGACGGGAAGTTTGACGCGTCGGACATTCCGGCGATGATTGCGGCGCTGAGCAACTTAAACAGTTATGAATCGCTGCACGGCATGAATGCCTCTTATTTGGACTACATCGGCGACCTGAATGACGACGGCGTCGTAAACAATGCAGATTTGCAAGCCATGATTGCGCTGTTGAAAATGGGCTACGGCACCATGAGCTCGGTTCCGGAGCCGGCCAGCGTGGTGCTGTTGGGCCTGGGGGGATTGGCGGCGCTGGCTGGGGCGTGGCGGCGCCGGGCGTGAGCATTTCGGAAGCGGCTTGATTGCTTTCTGGGGGGCGCGATCAGCCAGGGCCGGAGTTTTTGTTTCTCCACTGTTGGCAGCCGACGCTGAGCTGGGCCAGATGACGGAGGGGGCAATGCACGGGAGCAGAATCGATGTGCTTGCCGCGGAGATTTTCCAACTGGGCCAGTCGGCTGCTGGGTGTGCTATTGGCGGCGACCATGATTACCGCCGGCAGCGCCTGGTGCCAGGGTCAAACCGCCACGATGACGGTGAACTCGTCGCAAGGGGTGCAGAGCATTTCGCCGTATATTTATGGGACGAACGATTCAACGCGGATCACCGCGGCCACCTCGGTGCGATTGGGGGGAAATCGCTGGACGGCTTATAACTGGGAAAACAACGACTCGAACGCCGGCAGCGACTATTATTTTCAGAACGACGATTATTTAAGCTCCAGCAGCACGGCCGGGGCGGCGGTGCTGCCGACGCTGCAAGCCGATGCGGCCAGCGGGGCCGCCACGTTGGTGACCATACCGATCAACGGTTACGTTTCGGCCGATCGCAACGGGGGGGGCGACGTACGGTACAACAACAACACGTACGGTTATATTCCCAGCGCGGGCGCCTATGGCTGGATTGATGGCACGCCCAACCCCAACTATTTGCAGCAGCGGTTTGTGCCGGAGTACCCTTCCAAGCCGGGCGGGCCGGCGACGTTTTCGCTGACGCCCAGCACGACCGACGGCGCGGTGTATCAGGATGAATTTGTCAACTGGGTGAACCATCAAACCGCTTCCGGCCAGCAAGTGTTTTACGACTTGGACAACGAGCCGGATTTGTGGTCGAGCACGCACGCCGAGGTGCATCCGGCCAACGCGACGTATCAGGAAATGGTGAACGATAGCGTGAATTACGCCAAGGCCATTAAGGCGGTGTCGCCCAATGCGGTGGTGTTTGGGGCCGTGAATTATGGCTGGGAAGGGTACGTGCAACTGCAAAACGCCGCGCAAGATTCCAGCATTACGGACACGATTTTGAACTTTCAGGCATCGTATTTGAAGGCCATGCACGGGGCCGATCAAACGGCCGGCAAGCGGCTGGTCGACGTGCTCGATATGCATTGGTATCCGGAAGCGCAGGGGACCAACGGGGTGCGAATTGCCGGGAGCGATACTTCGGCGGCGACGAATGCGGCCCGGGTGCAGGCTGCGCGTTCGCTGTGGGACCCCAGCTACGTGGAAAACAGTTGGATCACACAAGATTCACTGCCGTACCAACCCGCGGGGACTCCGGCGCAGTTCAAGACGGACGCCATTCAACTGTTGCCGCGGGAACAGGCGCTGATCAATGAATACGACCCGGGGATGAAAATATCGATCAGCGAGTATGAATACGGGGGCGGGAACAACATTTCGGGCGGGCTGGCCGAAGCGGATGCGCTGGGTGCGTTTGGCAAGCAAGGCGTGTTCGAGGCGAATTGGTGGGATGACGGTGCGGCGAACGACAACTTTGTGAATTCGGCGTTCAAAATGTATTTGAATTACGACGGTCACGGGAGCAAATTCGGGAATACATCCATTGCGGCGTCG
>DATJYL010000125.1 GCA_035499655.1 Pirellulales bacterium | reverse complement strand
AGTTCCTTGCGCGATCGAACCGCTGAATTGGCCGATCTGCTGGAGCGTGGGGTGCCAATCGATGCCGCGCTGGAAAAATCAAAAATCCGCTTGCCCAACGACGCCTTGGTTGCTGTCCGCACCGGCGCCGACACCGGCGGCCTGGCTGTCATGCTGAAAAAGGCCACGCAAAGTGCCGCGACGCTCGATTCGGCCGTTCACGGAGCGATCGGGCGCGTCGCCTACCTCGCGGCATTCATCATGTTGGCCACCGCCTTGACGGCCTTCATGATGATTAAAATCCTTCCGGCATACATGAAAATTTTTGAAGATTTCCACACGCCGCTGCCGCCGGTCACGCTGTTTTTGGTGCATACGATTTATTTCTTAGTACATTTTCCTGCGATCATCTTCTTGGCATTTCTGGCATTGTTCGCGGTGTTGATGTTTGTGGTCGGGCGTTACACCGACGCAGTCCGCTGGGATCCGCCGCTGTTGCGCCGCTTTGCCCTGCCGCTCGACGGAGCGGTTGTGCTGCACGCCTTGGCCGAAGCCGTGGGTGAAAATCGATCTTTGCAATCCACCTTGGCGTCGCTGGCGCGGCAATATCCCAAGCCCTACATTCGGCGCTATCTCGCCAAAGCGGAGCGGCGCGTAACCCAGGGCGTCAACTGGTGCGATAGCCTGCAGTCCAGCGGCCTGGTCTCTTCGGCGGAAGCCAATGTGCTGCGGGCCGCCGACCGCGTAGGCAACTTAGTTTGGGCGTTGAACGATATGGCCGAGCGGTTGGTCCGAAAATTTACCACGCGATTAACCATGGTCATGTCGATGGGTTTTCCGCTGCTGATGCTGTTTTTCGCCGGCACCGTGCTGCTAATTGCCGCCGGCATGATTTATCCGCTGGTTAAACTCATTACGAACCTGGCGTAGGAACTCATGAATTTGCATCGCCATCGTCCAAACCGAAACGGCTTCGCCATCGTCGAAGCGATGGCGGCTTTCGTGATCCTCGCCGCCGGCCTGATGGCCACGGCGCAAGTACTCGTGGTTTGCGCGCGGCAGCGCTTATCGAGCGATCAACTGCTGTCCGCGCAATTCGAAGCGGGCAACGTGGCGGAACGCATCGCCGCCATACGCTATGACCAACTGACGCCGTCCAACTTGGCACAGTTGAAACTCTCCGTTGAATCGCAAGCCTCTTTGCCCGGTGGACAATTGCGTGTGACCGTCGCCGATGATGCGACCGCCGAACAACCCAATTCCGACAAGGGCGAAAAACAAGCTGCCAACGAAACAGCAGCGGCGCAAAACGATTTGGCCAAATACGGCGACAGCACCGCCGATGCGGCACAAACCGCCAAACACCCCGTCGACGCCCAAGCGAAATGCATCCACGTCGAAGTCCGCTGGCCCTGGGAAGCATCGGCCGCGCCGGAAGGCACGCAAAGTCATGCCAATCCGGCGCCGCCGCCGGAACACGCCGATCAGCCCGATCATGTCGTTAGCCTGACTGTGTGGAAATACGCTCCGGCGGAGCCAAAACCATGAAACGCAACGACTTGTACAACTCGACACGGCAGCAGTTCAATGAGCGACAGCACCGCCGTGCATTCACGCTGGTCGAAATGCTCGTCGTGACCACCATGGTGTCGGTCGTGCTGAGCATCGTGGGCGTGTTGTTGCACGGCGCTTGGAGCGTGGAGCAATCGGACAGTGATCATCGCGTGTTGCTCGACAGCATGAACCGTCTGGCGCAGCAGTTCCGCGACGATGTCCACGCGGCAGCTTCCGTCCAGATTATAACTCCCGATGCAGCGTCGGCTTCATCGAAAGCCCCCGCCACTTGTTCAAACAACATGAATTCAGCAAATGCACAGCCAATCTCGCAGTTCTTGGCGGAATTGGCTGGCGGTCGGCGAATCGAATATGTCGTCGACAAATCCGCCATCAATCGTACGGTCCGTAGCGGCGACGCGGTCAATCAGCGCGAAACCTATGCCTTGCCGCCCAATGCGACCATCGGCTGGCAGGTCGCTTCGTTGCCCGCCGGTTCGGAAGCAAACAGCCGACTGGCCAGCCTGCTGGTCGATTATCCGCTGGCCTTGAAAAATCCGGCCGACTCGGCGCACCGTCAACTTCGTGTCGATGCTCTCATCGGATCCTCCCCCGCCAGCATCGCACTGGAGGAGCCTGGCAAATGAAATCCACTTCACGCCATCGCCGATTATTTTTTTGCCGGCTCCGGAGCCAGCCGCTTCGCTTGCTCCGTGTACCGCCATCTCGACGGCGAGGAGCTGCTCTGGCAATTGCCCTGGTGGCGTTCATGGCCGCCACGGCAATTTTATTCACCGTGTTGCGCGCCACCGTCGGCCATCAGCAGCAAATTTTTGCCAATCGCCAGCAACTCCAGGCGGAATCTTTGGCGCAAGCCGGCATCGCTCGCGCCGTTGCCAAGCTGCGCAGCTCGCGTGATTACACCGGCGAAACTTGGCACGTGCCCGCCGATCAACTCGACGGCGTCAGCCCCGGTGTCGTCGAAATCCACGTGGCGGCCGTGTCCGATCAATCCAACCAATTGCACATCGCCGTGCGAGCCGATTTTCCCAGCGATTCCGCGCATCGCAGCCGTCAATCCCGGGAAACCACCCTGAACATTCCCTAATTCAACTTTTATGCCATCGGAGAATTTGTCATGC
>DATJYL010000124.1 GCA_035499655.1 Pirellulales bacterium | reverse complement strand
CGGCTTGTTTTGGGGTCCAGATTGACCTTGCGGCAGTTGGGGCCTATCGACACAATACCGCCCGCTTTTAGCTTGCCCAGCCTATGCTGGCAGGCTCAGGTCGGCCCAGCCCGTGCGGCCGCCGACTTGGCCGAAGCCAGTCAAGGATGACTCGCCTCACAATGCAAGGAGTGCAGACGTGAAAACGACCTTCTCGTACATTGCTTTCGCAGCCGCTCTGGCGATTCTCGCCGGAAATACTTCTTCGTCGTTGGCCCAAGCGCCGCAGTACGGCGCCCCAGCGCCGGGCATGACGTCAGGCGTGGGACAAACTCAGCCGATGGCTCCGCCGATGCAGGGCGCCCCGGTCGCCAATGCGGGGTTGGGAGTCAACGGCATCGCCGTAGTCGACGTGGCCTACATTTTCAAAAAGCATGCCCGTTTTCTGCAGGAAATGGACATGATGAAACAGAAAGTCGAAGCCGCCGAGCAAGGGCTGAAGAAAGATCAGGACGATCTGAAGCGCATGTCCGACCAGTTGAAAACCTTTGCTCCCGGCTCGCCCGATTACAAAAAGATGGAAGCCGACATGCTGAAAAAACAGGGAGACATTAACCTGAACGTGTCGCTGCAAAAGAAAGATTTCATGGATCAGGAAGGCCGCATCTATTTCAATGTTTCGCGCGAAATCGACGACGCCGTGAAACAAATCGCGACCAAAAACAACATCGTGCTGGTGCTGCGATTCAACGGCGATCCGGTCGATCCCGCCGACCGCAACGATATTCTCCGCGGCATTAATAAGCCCATCGTGTATTACGATCAGCGGATGGATATTACGCCCTATGTGTTGCAAGACCTGAATCGCTCCGCGGCTCCAGGAACCGGCAACATTGGCGTGCGTCCGCAACCCACCGGAACGCAGCCGCTGCGGTAACGGTCCGGCGATTGGCGGTTAGCAATTCGCGGGAGTTTTTCTTGTCGGGTCGGCTAGCCGCTCATCGCGAGTTGCTAGTCGTTTCTCCTCTTCATTGTGTTTTCAACTCGAGAGCAGCCTTGAGCTACGCCCAACGCAACGAGCGCACGATCAGCAGCACGGTCGCAGTAGAAGGTTTCGGCTACTGGACCGGCCGTGATGTCCGCGTGGAGTTTCGGCCTGCGTCGCCCGGCAGCGGCATCGTGTTTGTGCGGAGCGATTTGTCGCCGCTGGTGCGCATTCCGGCGTTGGTGGCGCACCGGATTGAAGTGCCGCGCCGCACAGTCCTGCGCCACGGCAATGCCAGCGTGGAAATGACCGAACACGTGCTGGCCGCCCTGGCCGGCATGCAAATCGACAATTGCGAAGTGTGGGTCAATCAACCGGAAATGCCGGGCTTGGACGGCTCCAGCTTGAAATTCGTCGAAGCACTCGATGCCGCCGGCATTGTGGTGCAAAAGGCGCTGCGTGCTCAGCTTATCGTGCGGGAAATCACACGGCTGGGAGACGACGAATGCTGGATTGAAGCGCGCCCCGGCCGCGCCGCGGAATTAACCGTCCGCTTCCGCATCGATTATGGCACGAACGAAAGCATTGGGCGGCAAACCGTGCAAATGCCGATTTATCCGGCGACCTTCCGTCGCGATTTGGCCGCAGCCCGAACGTTCATGCTGAAAGAAGAAGCCGATTGGCTCTTAGCGCAAGGCCTGGGCCAACGTGCCACGCTGTCTGACTTGCTGGTGTTTGATGCCAACGGCCCCATCGAAAACGAACTGCGTTTTCCCGACGAATGCGTGCGGCACAAAGTATTGGATTTGGTGGGCGATTTAGCCCTGGCCGGATGCGACGTACTGGGGCACATTGTGGCCCAACGCTCGGGCCATCGCTTGAATGCGGAATTGGTCAAGGTGCTGCTGACGGAGGGAGAAAAAATTGCGGGCCGGAGAAAAAGTGCCTGATTCCGTGGCTGGAAAGCTTGGCGCGCGCCACCAGCCGCGAAATCGACGGTTTGATTGAATTTATCATCCAGACGAATTGAACGACGACTATGGCCACGTCCATCTCACAAAATGCCATGATCGACCCGCGAGCCGAAATCGGGGACGACGTGCATATTGGCCCGTTTTGCGTCATCGGGCCGGACGTGAAAATCGGCCACGGCACTCGGCTGGAAAATGGCGTCACCTTGACGGGGCGGGTCACCCTGGGCGAGCATAATCATTTGTTTCCAGGCGTGGTGATAGGCGCGGATCCGCAAGATGTCAGCTACCGCGGCAGCGCGACGCAAGTGATCATCGGCGATCACAACATTTTCCGCGAATGTGTAACGATCAACCGGGCCAGCGAAAAAGAAGACGGAATTACGCTGGTCGGTAGCCACAATTTTATGATGGCCTGCAGCCACGTGGCGCACGACTGCAAAGTGGGCAACCACATTATCATGGCCAACGCCACGCTGTTGGGCGGCCACGTGCATATTTACGATCATGCCACGCTGAGCGGCGGCATCGGCATTCACCACTTCACCACCGTGGGACGGTACGCATTTGTCGGCGGCCTGGCCCGGGTCATCCACGACGTGCCGCCATTCATGCTGTGCGAAGGACATCCGGCCCGGCCGCGCTGCATCAACGTGGTGGCGCTGAAACGAAATAATTTCTCGGCCGAATCGATCCATTGCCTATCTGAAGCCCACCGCTTACTGTACCGCGCCAAGGTGGGATTGGATCACGCCCGAGAAATTTTGCGCACCAACGACAAGCTGGTGCCGGCGGTCAACGAGTTGCTCAGCTTCATTCAGACCCAACAGGAAGGCAAGCACGGACGATCGCGCGAACGTCGCCGGGCCGCTTAATTTTCCAATTCAACTTGTCATTCGCCATTTCACATCGCGCCTAGGGACGATTTATTTTTTCGACCGCAACGGTTTAACCTGACGGAAGGCACACATGAGCGAACGGATTCGCTTAGCGGTCATTGGCGCCGGCCATTTGGGACGCATCCATGCGCGGTTGGCGCAACAAGCGCCCGGGTTCGAGCTTGTCGGCATGGTTGATCCCATGCCCGAAGCCCGCCGTTTGGCAAAGGCCGAGTGCCACGTGCCCGTTCTGGCCGACTATCAGGAATTGATTGGCCAGATCGATGCCGCGGTGGTGGCGACGCCCACGCAATTTCATCACAGCGTGAGCTTGTCGCTGTTGTCGCATGGGATCCATCTGATGGTGGAAAAGCCGCTAGCCACAACGCTGGCTGAAGCCGACGAAATTCTAGCCGTGGCCCAACAACACGGTGCGATGGTGCAGGTAGGGCATATCGAGCGGTTCAACCCCGCTTGGAATCAGGCCAACGTCATGCCGCTGGTCCGCCAGCCTAAATACATCGAAGCCTCACGCTGCAGCGGGTATACATTTCGCTCGACCGACATCGGCGTGGTGTTGGACCTGATGATTCACGATTTGGATTTGGCGCTGCACTTTGCCAACTCGCCCGTCCGCAGGGTGCAGGCGCTGGGCATCTCGGTGCTGGGCGATCATGAAGATGTGGCCCAGGCCCGGCTGGAATTTGCCAATGGCTGCGTGGCGAACTTAAGCGCCTCGCGGATCAGCTACAAGCCGCAGCGGCACATGCAAGTTTGGTCCGACCAAGGTTGCGTAACGTTCGACTTCGCCACGCGCACCGCCGTCACCGTATGTCCTGTCACCGAGTTATTGCAGCGCGAGTTCGATTTGGACGACATCGGCCCCGCTTCGCGGGCGCATTTGAAAGATCATCTGTTCGAAGATTTGTTCCAACTGGAGCATTATGCGGCCGCAGAACAAAATGCGCTGTTGGAAGAATTGAACGATTTTGCCGCCAGCATTCGCGAGCATAAAGAACCGCGGGTCACGGGCCTGCAGGGACGCAACGTACTGGCTGTTGCGGAGCAAGTCTTGGAAGCCATCCAGCGGCATGCGTGGGACGGCGCCGCGGAAGGCCGCACCGGACCGTTGGCGATGCCCACGGCGCCCATTCTCCGCGGTCCGCACTGGTCGCTGGGAAATTCGGCGCCCGTCGAGCGCCGCCGCGAAGCAGGCTGAAAGTTTATCTTAACTTGTCGCGAAATTCGTTGAACCGCACGTAATTCAAGTGGCGGTACAGGTCGTTATGCTGCAGCAACTCCAGGTGCGTGCCCTCGGCCAATAAGCGGCCTTCATGAAACAGCAAAATCCGCGGCGCGGCGCGGAGTGTGGCCAATCGACGGGCTAAAATGACCAGCGTGCGACCTTGGGCCACACGCTCCAGCGCATCGGCCACTCGCTCGGCGGTTATCTGATCGAGATCTTCACGCGGCTCCTCAATGACCACCACCGATGGCCGCCGCAGCGCCACGCGGGCCAATCCCAATCGAATGGCCTGTCCCGCCGACAGCGCCACGCCGAGCGGACCCACCAGCGTTTCCAATCCTTGCGGCAACGATTGAATGAACTCATAGGCATGCACCAGCCTAGCGGCAGCCAGAATTTCGTCGGAGGTAACGCGCGATGGATCGCCTACAATGTTTTCGGCAACCGTGCCGCTGACGAGCAAATGATCGGGCAAAATCAGTGTGACTTGGCGGCGCACCGATTCCAGCGTGGCTTGGCGCAAATCGTGCCCGTCGTAAAACACCTGTCCGGCCGCCGGATCGCAAAACCTGGACAACAACCCCGCCAGCGCCAACGGCGTGCTGTCGTCGGAACAAAACAAGACCACACTTTGGCCGGCCGGCAGAACCATTGAAACATGGTCCAGCAACAAGCGGCCCGCCATGTCGGCCAGCGTGACGTGCTCCAGCATCATTTGGCGGCTCAATCGCTCCAGCGGCACGGCGTCGGGCAGTTGCCCCACGCGCGGCTCGCGGTCCAGATAAGTTAAAATCTCTTCCGCGGCTTGTTCCGCCTCGGGCAATTGTTCCAGCAAGCGCTCGATGCAAAACAAGGGATACGCAGTAGCCATGAGCGAGGAACTCAAGAACACGATGCCCGAAAACGACAGCCGCGGAGGATCGCGCAGCACGTTAAACCCGGCCAGCAACAGCACGAATCCGGCAACCAGCAGCACACACAGCATCACTAACGGTCCAACCGACGAAGCGGCGGCGGCGCGGGTTAGCGCGATTGCTTCTGATCGTCTCAAATCTTCATGGAAGACCGTCGAATCCACGCGATCTTCCATCGTCAGGTTTCCCAACAGCCGATTCTGCTGGAGTTGTTCTCGAAGTGCCCCTTCGATATTTCCCGCCCGATCAGCCAAAAGCGCGGCCCGGTGGCGAACGCCTTTCCGCAACAGGGCAAACAATCGCCAACTGAAGCCGGCGAGCAGAATGGTCGTTAGAGCCAGCCAAAAATCGACCGACAGTGCCAGCGCCAGCATCAGCACCGCAAAGCAGGCGGCGTGCGGAAAGACATACCACCAGCCCACCAACGCACGGCGAACCACGGCAGTTTTCTCAAAAAACAACGTCCCCGCGGTCAACTTCTGACCAATAAACAAGTCGCCTGCGCCCAGCCGGTGGGCTTGACCATGAATTTGCGCTTGCAGCGCGCCGGCGATTCTGACCGCGGCATAATGCGCCCAGCGCTCCAACCCATACAACAGCACCCCCGCCAATACGGCTAACGTCCACAAACACCCGACGATCGCCAGCAAGCAGCCTTGATTATTGTGCAGCAAGCCACAGGAGCGGTACATTCCGCGCAGCAGCGGCCCCGCGATGGATTGCCGGGCTTGCCAAACCGTGGGCAGCAATCCGCAATGCTCGTAATGCGCAGCCTGGGCGTCGACAGAAACCGGGACCACTTTCCATTCGTCGATCAGTTTGCTGTCCGCGGCTGGCACGGTGATGCAGCCGCCGTTGGCAAGCAACTCGGCCAGGATCGGCACCAGCAAGATCAATGCGGCCAAAGCAACCGCGGCTGCCAGACCGAAAACAGATACCGTCGCCGCCCCTCCGATCGATCGGCGCCCAACATGACGCGCTCTAGCGAACGATGGATAAGCCATGGGAAAGGAATTGACGGATGACGTGCAGGCGCGCCGAGTCCGACTTTCGTCGGTTATGCCAAGTCGCGATCTTCGAATAAGATCAACGCCAGCAACATGGCCACGGCGCTGTATAAAAGACAGTATAACAGCGCCCAGGCCAAGTAGACGAATGGCACGTCAATTCCCGCCGCAATGGCCGAATGCAGATTGAAGTTTTCCAGCACCGGCAGCACGGTCGCCAATAATTGCCCCACAAAGTGAACAATTCCGTAAGGATCGTTCACTTTCGATTGCACCAACAATGGCGCTAAATTCCCCAGGGCATAAACCGACAACGAGATCAACAAATTCGGCACCATCGACAACCGCGTGGAAATAGCGACGCTGATCGAGGTGATGACCATCGTCTCGAAAAAAGCCAGCAGCAACCCGGGCGCGATTCCATATATTTCCGCAAAACAATCGGGCCACAACGCTTCGGGAGCGGACGATTCGCGCACATCGTAGACGACTTTCCCGGACACCACCACAAACAACAGGGCGCCCAAAAACAGGTACAACAGCGAAACCGATTGCACCACGCCGATGAATTTGCCAAAGATAAACTGAATTCGGCCGATCGGCTTGGAAAGCACCGTGAGCGCCGTGCGGCCTTCAATTTCTTCCGAAATCGAAACGCTGGCCGTCCAGGCCGCGACGATGATCGACAAGAACATGATCAAATCCAGGGCGCACATCTTAAGCATTTTCACGTCTTCGCCGAAGGTGTTGTACGGTATGAAAATGAACGCCACCAGCGCAAACGCGCCAAGGGCCAACACGACCTGAAACAACGGCTCGTTAATGGCTTCTTTCGCCGTGGCTGAGGCCACCGCCATGATTTTAGGCATCAGCAACCGCATCAGCATATACAGCAGCACGATCGTCACCACGGCTGCCGCCGTGTACGGCACCACCGCCACCTGCGGATACTCTTCGCGGGTAACCCCTGACACGGTGATTTGTGCCGGACGATTCGTGGGACTAAACACGTACAACGCGGCGCGACGGCCGGCAAACGGATTCTGTGACGCGGGGATTTCGCCTTCCGCTTTGTCAGGCCACGTCCACGATTCGTTCCGGTTCAGCGTGATTTTTTTGGGAATGAGGCCCACAAAAGCCAAATCCGGGTCGCGTGGATAGAACTCTAAATCCTGATCGGAGCGAACTTCTATCGAGCGCAATTCTTGCGGACGATAATCGAGTGCAAATTCTTGCGGTTTGCCGGTCTTAGAGACGTCCGTAACCACCGGTACGGTAAACTGAGTTTGAAAACTGTTCGATCGTGGCAGCCGGGCCAACGAACGGGTAATATCGTCCCAAGGCAAATAACCAACGCCGGCCAACGTAAGCAGAACTGAAACCAATGCGAATGCGGCAAATCCGCCCGTCAGGCATAAAACCGGCAAGATAAAACTCTCGCGCAACATGCCGGCTGCAATTTTCGCCACCGGGGGCGCTACCAGCTTGGCGATGCCGAACAACGCCGCCAGCACAAGCAGCCCGCCAAAGCAGCCGGCGCTAATCAACCAAATTGGGGTAAGCCACGCGGTCGGATTGGCGGCCAACAGCAGCGGCGGAGAAATGACGCCAGTCATGGGTTATTGAGGTGAGGTTGTGCGGCTGATAAGTGTGTAGCGGATCATCGCCAAAAAAAGGAAAGGTTAGCGTTCCATCGGTTGTGCGACGACTTAGTGTTCGATGCCGAAGCCATCAAACTCGCCGGTCGCGGAAGACTTGTGGACTTGCATGTCGCGAATATATCCGCTCATTCGGTCGGCAACCTCGGCCAGAAAACGGTCGATTTCGTCGCGCTCTCCTTCCACGATAACCCGTACTCGGCCATCGTCCAAGTTTTGCACATAGCCAGTGACGTTATGCCCTCCGGCAATGGCCCGGGCGGTATAGCGAAATCCCACTCCCTGAACCCTTCCGGAGTAATGCACGGTGCTTCGAACTGCGGCGGAATCAGCCGTCATGGCGCCCTGCGATGTTTCTCCCCAATATGTTGCCACTGCTTTACTTACGTCGCACTGCATTCAATATATGGGCAGGTTGATGCCAAAATCCAGGGGACTGCAGCGCTTTTCCAGGACTTCTAAACCAAATCATCCCTTGCCTACTCACGGCCGCGATGCTTTTACGACGCCCACTTCAAAGTAGTTCATTTGCGAACCCCAATTCAATCGCAGCTCACGGGTCGGCAAAACTTATGTGGCGGGCGAAATCTCCGCCAACGGCCCCACGACAAAAGTGGTCGACTGCGTCAGCGGATACGTTTGTTGCACGGCGCCCACGTCTTTGAGCGTGATGGCCTCGATGGCATCCAAATCGTCCCGCACGCTGCGATATTCCCTACGCTGCACCCAATTTGCGCCCACAGTGAACAACCGGCCCCGTGGACGCTCGCTGGCCAGCACCACGCGGGAATTGATTTTATTTTTAGCCCGATCGAGCTCCGCCTGGGTAATACCCTGCGCCAGCGCGGTTCGATAAACTTCATTCACCCGCTGCAAATTTTCCGCCGCATATTCCGGATCGCAGCTCATATATGTGAGAAACATTCCCGCCCCCATGTATTCGTGATGATGCAGGCTGCAATGCTCGGCCAGTCCGGGATCGACCAATTCCCAATACAGCCGGCTGCCGGAATCATCGCCCAGCACCGTGGCTAAAATTTTAGCGGCGTAACGGTCGGCATCGCTGGCCGTGGGCCCCGGGCTCATCATGATGGCGTATTCCTGGGCCGCCGTGTCCTTACACACGACATGAAAGCCTGAGTGCGGCGCAGCGGGCGGCAACGTGCGGGCGGCATCCACCTTTGCCCAGCCGCCGCAGCACTCTTGGGCGGTTTGGCACAATTGCGAAAAATCGATCCGGCCTGAGCCCACTAGCACGATGTTGCGCGGGCTGTACCGACTTTCGAAATACCGCCGCATTTGATCGACTTGCAACGCCCCCACGCTGGCGGCGGTGCCCAGCACGCTGCGCGAAAGCGGATGGTTGCCGAAGAACGCGGCGCGGCACTTGTCGTCGACGCCGAAGGGGGGCTGATCGTCGTACATTTTGATTTCTTCCAAAATAACTTTCTTTTCGGTGCTGAAGTCGACTTCGCGCAGCGAAGGCCGCATCAGGTCAGCCAGCAAGGTCACGGTGTTAGGCAAATACTCGGGCAAAATCGCTGCGTAATAGACCGTGTTTTCTTCATTGGTGAAGGCGTTGTAGTGTGCGCCCATTTCGTCGAATTCACGATTGACGTCCTCGGCACTGCGGCTGGGCGTGCCTTTGAACACCATGTGCTCCAGAAAGTGACTGACGCCCGACACTTCGTCGGTTTCGTCGCGGGCCCCCGTGTTCACGAAAAAACCCAACGCGGTGGAAAAAGCGGCGGGGTCACACTCGGCGACCACTTCCAATCCGTTCTCTAAGGTTGCGGTTTTGAATTCCATGATGATTTCCGGTCGATGATGGATTGCGTATGCGGTGAATCGGAGGGTTGTCAAACCGCAAGCGGAGGAAAATCCTTTCGTCACGCTGCTATCGGCACTGTCAACGGCGCTGGCCCCAGCGTAACGACGGTGAAATCTTTCGGCGGATTTTCCTGCAAGTACTCGTTGATGCTATCGACGGTTAAATCGTCGACCAATTTCCCCAATTCGGCCAGCGTGCGGGCCTGTCCCAAGTGATACCAATCGCGGGCGATGGCGCCGCTGCGGGCCGAGCTGGATTCGCCTTGCATAATCAGGCCGCTTTTCACGCGGGCCTTCAGTCGGGCCAACTCGGCGGGCAAAATTCCCTGTGCAATGCGTTGTAGTTCGCCCAGGGTTACGTCGAGCGTTTCCTGAGCCCGTTCGGCGCTGGTGCCGGCGTAACATAGAACGCATGCTCGGTCGCGCTGCGTGTGATGGCTAGCGAACACCGTGTAGCACAGGCCACGCTTTTCGCGCACCTCGGTAAACAACCGGGCGCTCATCCCGCCGCTGAGCACGCCCACGGCCCCCGAAGCCTGAAAATAATCGGGGTGCCGATAGGGAACGCTGTGGTAGGCAATGCCGATTTGGGTTTGATTCGATTCGTGATTCAAATGCTCCGTTTTTACGCCCCGCGCCCCGTCGCCCGGTTCTTCAATCGGCGCGGGTTTCCAATCGGCCAACAGCGAACCGATGAGGTCTTTGATGGCCTGCCACTGCACGCGTCCTGCCACGCCGATGATGGTGCCATTGGGCCGGAACAACTGCTGGAAGTGATTCCGGATTTCGTCGATGGTAATGGCTTCCAAAGACGCCTGTTCCCCTTCGCTAGGTCGACCCCAAGGGTCGGGGTAATAACGGCGTTTCAATTCCAACATGACCTTGTGGCTGGGGTCGTCTTCAATCGACCGCAGCTCCTGCAAGGCGGCTAGGCGGGCGGCATCGAGTTGATCGACGGGCAAATGCGGGCGGCGGAGCAAATCGGCGTAAATTCGCAGCGTGGCGGGGAGATTTTTGGCCAGTGTGGCTCCGCCGAAGCTCATGTGAGCCGAGGCGACCGATTCGCCTCGCTGAACGCCCAAATTTTCCAAATCGGTAATGAATTGCCGGCTATCGCGCGATCCGCAGCCACGTTGCGTCATTTCGCAGGTCAGCGTAGCCAGACCGTAGCGATCGGCGGCATCGTACACCGAGCCGGCCGGCACCAAGATGCTGAATGCGGCCGACTCGACCGATGGCATCGGCTCGGCCACCAGCACTAAACCATTGTCGAATTCGTGGGAAAGAATGGGCTGGGGCACAGTCGCTCCGGCAAGTCCTGGGTGTCTCATTGGCTGGGATCGGTTGGCTACCGCATGGCTTGGCGAGTCGGTAAAGCCACCGTCACATCAAATACTATCTTATCAAAAATAGCTCGGCGGCCCACTCGCAGACTTCTAGGCACTTCAGAGCCCTAGAAACTTAGACAATCATGCCTGTTAAGCGTAAGCAACTTCAGATACTTTGTACACGGTCCGCGACCGCGCAAAGCCCAATTGCTTGTACAGCCTGACGGCACCGGAATTTTGAGCCGTAACTTCCAAAAAGGCGCGCTTTATTCCGGCTTTTTGAAATCCGGCCAACGCCTGCTGCATCAGAGCGGTTCCAAGCCCCAGGCCACGATACTCGGGCACCACGCCCAAATTTTGGATGGCCCCCATGCCGCTGCGGTCGAACACGCCTTGCACCGTTCCGCAATAGTGCATCGCCGTGTTGCTGTTCCCGTTTAGAAGTCTGAGATTATCCCGTCGAATTGGGACGACATTTCTGCTTGAGGCACCATATCCGTCATTCGTGTCTGTCTCGCAAATGCCAGCGACAGAAACGTGATTCATCCGGCTGAAATCAATTTGGCCGTCAAAACGAACGTCATCGTCCGTGTGGGCCACCAGCCACGTGGCCTCGGGCAAAAAACCGGGCTTGGCGGCAATTTCCTCCATCAGCCGCAAACAACCCGCGAAGTCACCCAGGCAGGGAAAGACATTCGAATCGATTTCGTCGCGAAAGCTGTGATACTTCGCTTCGGCATGGGCTTCCAGCCGGCTGGAAGCCCACGGTACAAAATGGTAGCCGACCGGCAAAGGGGGGGCGGAAAAATCGCGGCCCCGTAGGTCGATTTCCATTCGGAAGCGTTTGAAATAGGTCAGACCCATGATAGCAGCCCAATGGGCGTCACAGTAACGGAGAAACGCCAGCATCTACGCTTCTGGAAAAACCAAGGTCCACGTTCAATTTACCTGTCGAAGGCATAACGGTCAACTTTTTGCCGAAAAAAGGCCGAAAACGGCCTAGCTGTGGTCATGGTTCAAGGCCATTCCGAAATGTTCACGGTCGTGTGACATTGCCGAATGTGTGCTGCCACCTGCGTGGAGTGCTTTGTTCGAAAGTGCCGACATTGTTCAGTGGGGGAGAGCAGCCTTTGTGCTAGCACGCGCGCGTTTTTCTATAGCACGATTTCGCCGAATCCTCTGCAGAGATTTGATGGTTGCACACTTCGATTCCTCAAAACTTCCATGCAGGTCAAATCACAAGCCGCCGGTTTGCATTGCCTGGCGATATTAGGGCCGTTGTGTCTGGCAGTGACAACATGGTTTTCGCTGGCAAGTATGCCACGGTCTGCGTGGGCAGACGATGGGGATTGCCCGCTCGTTTCTTGCCTGACGGGCAGTTGCTTTGTCAGCGACTGCGGCGGGCAGCAAGGGAACCATGATCAAAAAGACATCGACAACGGAGACGATAAAGAAGAATCTAAGTGCTGCTATGGCCCGTGCGATTGCCAGCCGCGCAAGACGCTGCTGCAATGGAGCTACGGAACGACGTTTTCCGGCGGCCCGCCGGCAATGGACGAGCCGCTGGAATCGGACCGGCCGGATTTCACCGAGTCGCCGCTGACCGTGGGCCGCGGCGTGCATCAGCTCGAAACCGGTTACGATTACACGCTCGACAATGCCGCAGGCACTCAGTTCACGCAGCATTCATTTCCGCAAACCCTGTGGCGCATTGGAATGCTGGCCGACTGGTTTGAATTCCGCATTTACTACAATTACGAAATCGACAACTTCCAATTTCCTAGCGGCGCGCGGCAGCACTTTCAGGGCAGTGACGATTTGGAATTGGGTGCGAAAATTTGCCTCACGCCGCAGGAAGGCATTTTGCCCGCCATGGGCATCATTCCCGCCATGACAGTTCCCTCGGGCAGCCCTGACATAACCGAGGGAGAAGTCATGCCAAGCTTCATTTGGGCCTATTCGTGGGATTTGAACAAAATGATGTCGCTGGGAATGAGCACCGATATTGAGCGGCAACGCGATGACGCTGGGAATATTTTCACCGAATTTGGCCAATCGATTTCAATGGATTACAAGTTCACAAAACATTGGGGGGGCTATACGGAATGGGTTGTTTTCGCCCCCTCCGGCCATACTGTGGAACGAACGCAACACTATGCCGATGGTGGCTTCACCTACTTGTGGACGAATAACATTCAGTTGGACGCCGAAGTTGGCGTGGGGTTGAATGCCGCCGCCAACAACTTCTTTGCGGGCAACGGGGCCACGCTGCGTTTTTGAGCCGAATGCCCCGTTCTTGCGCTCACGCCAAAATAATCGCTTGACTTTTCCTAACGATTCCCACATAATTTTGACGAATCAAAATAATGATTTTGTCGGCCAGTAATTTGTATTTTTACTGCTGTAATGAACGGGTATGGCGCAAAACAAACTACACAAGAAGCTGCGTTGCCCTCTAGCAGGACGAGCCCAGCGCGGCTTCACGTTGGTCGAGTTGCTAGTCGTCATCGCCATCATGGGCATCTTGATTAGTCTGCTATTGCCGGCGGTTCAGCGGGCCCGTGAAGCGGCCCGATGTGCTCAATGCTTGAACAACCTGAAGCAAATCGGGCTGGGCCTTCACAGTTACGAAGTTGCCAAAAAAGTTTTCCCGCCGGCGTACGTCACCCAAGATACACACGCCACAGGCTCGGCGTACGGAGTATCGTACACCGACACAAATATGAATGGTCCCACAGGATTTGCCTGGGGAGTATTGCTGCTTCCGTTCATTGAAGAGCAGACGCTGTATCAAAGCTTCAATTTTAGCCTTCCATGTTGGGCCGCCGAGAACGCCGCCGCAGCGCGCACTCAAGTATCTGTGTATTTGTGCCCGTCCGTTTCCGTGGATGGAGGATTTGATGCATTCTCGGTTCCCATGTACACCTCGGGCACGGCCCAAGATCCGGACGATTGGGCTCCTTTCAACCCGCCGATTTATTTCGCGCATAGTCATTACGTGACGAACGCCGGAGTGAATCAGCCGTGGGGACGTTCGCCCGATTATTCGTACGACTTCACCGTTCCAGAACCAGTTGCCGAGGCCACCGGGGCGCTAGTGGACGTCATCAATGGTCCGTTCTATCGAAATTCTCGCACTCGTGTTGTCGATGTGCCCGACGGCTTATCGCAAACGGTGTTCATGGGCGAATCGACGCCGCGGCTTACCGATAAAACATGGGTTGGTGTGATTCCCTATAGTTGCACGCCCCCGAAAAGTCCACCCATTGGCATTGGCGACTCGAACGGCGGCGCATGTTTGGTAGGCGCCCACAGCGGGCCCGACGTGCACGACCATCCCAACGTGATTATCCATCCGCCCAACGACCCGTATGGGCACACCGATGAAATGTACTCCGAGCACGTCTCTGGAGCCAACACGCTGTTTGGCGACGGATCGGTGCGGTTTATTTCAATGATGATCAATCCTTATACCTGGGTGGCCTTATCGACCCGCAACGGCGGAGAAGCGATCAATGAGAACTACTAATCCGAGAACCACCAAACCACGTGAATCGGAGTCAGCCCGCGGCAAAATTCTGCTGGGCGTCTTGGGAGTGTTTGGCACAATCGCGATTGTGGCGTTGGTTTGGCATCGCACATCGCCGCCCAACGTGGGGAGCGATAAAAAGGTGCTCCAGCAGGTGGATGCCTTGTTTACTGCCGTCAGGGTCAAAGATTCCCGCTTGCTCGATCGGTGTGCAACACAATTAGCTGATCTAAAAGCGAAAGGCGAATTGCCAGACGATGCCGCCACCACGCTGACGCAAATTGTCGCCACGGCCCACAGCGGCGACTGGCAGGGGGCCACGGAAAATTTATTGTGGTTCATTCAAGGTCAAAGCGCCAATCGTCGTGCTCAAGAACCGTCAGCCCGATCAAAATCATGAACGCTAAAACAGCCGCTCTGGAAACCCGCCGGCATCCTGCTGTACTGGAAACGTGAAGGAAGCTGAAGTGAGCATTGCCGAACAGACCAATCAGAAGCCGCTGCTGATGGCGTCGCCATCAGCAGCGGATCACGGCCATTCCGGCGCGCTCTCGCTGGAAGGGTTGCATAGCTCCGTGCCGTTGCCGCCGGCCAGCGCGGGTTTTTGGCGGCAACTGCGTGCTTTTGCCGGTCCGGCTGTTTTAGTTAGCGTCGGCTATATGGATCCGGGCAATTGGGGCACTGACTTGCAAGGCGGAGCCACATACAAATACGGATTGCTGTGGGTGGTGGGCT
The DNA here is from genome assembly GCA_035499655.1 of Pirellulales bacterium. Taxonomy (NCBI): domain Bacteria; kingdom Pseudomonadati; phylum Planctomycetota; class Planctomycetia; order Pirellulales; species Pirellulales bacterium. The sequence goes on along the minus strand of DATJYL010000124.1, from coordinate 1,346 downwards.
TGTCGAGCCTAATGGCAATTTTCATGCAGGTGATATCGGCACGGCTGGGGGTGGTTACCGGCAAAGATTTGGCCCAGGCCTGCCGCGATTATTATCCCCGTTGGACCCGCTGGCCCAATTGGCTTGCGTGTGAAGTGGCCATTGGCGCGTGTGACTTGGCGGAAGTGCTGGGCAGTGCGGTGGCGCTGAACTTGTTGTTTCACATTCCGCTGTTGTGGGCGGTGATTATCACGGCCTTCGACGTGCTGCTGCTGTTGGCGCTGCAGGGCATGGGAATGCGGTTTATCGAAGCGGTGATTTTGGCGCTGGTGGCCACGATTGGCGGCTGTTACTTCATCGAAATTTTTGTATTGCCGCAAACCCAGCCCAATTTTTTGGAGATGGGTCACGCGCTTTTTACGCCCAGTTTTGGCCAGGAGGGAATGATTGTGGTGGCCATCGGCATCATTGGCGCTACGGTAATGCCGCACAATTTGTATTTGCACTCGGCGCTAGTTCATTCCCGAAAACTGGAGCGCGACGGACAGTCGGTGTGCCGCGCTATCCGTTTTAACACTTGGGACACCGTGCTGGCCCTTTCCGTTGCGTTTTTAGTCAACGCGGCCATTCTGGTGCTGGCGGCCATCGTGTTTTACGGCAAAACCGGCGTGCAAGTGCCGGGCGGACATTATGTGGCGTTCAACGAAAACACCGATTGGATTCGCGATGCTTATTTAACCCTGGCGCCGCTGTTGGGCACATCGTTAGCGAGCATTTTGTTTGCCGTGGCGCTATTGGCCAGCGGACAGAGCAGCACCATCACGGGAACGCTGGCCGGACAGGTAGTGATGGAAGGCTTTATGCACTGGCGCATTCGGCCGTGGGTACGGCGGTTGATTACCCGGTCGTTGGCAATTATTCCCGCCATATTGATCATCGGCCTGCGAGGCGACAGCAGCGTGACCGAGCTGTTGGTTCTCAGCCAGGTCGTGCTGGCCATGCAACTTCCGCTGGCCATGTTCCCGATGCTACATTTCACCAGTTCCAAAAAATGGATGGGCGCTAACCGATTGGGCTGGTTATTGTTGATCGCCGGCTGGACTTCCGCCGTACTGATTACCGCTTTGGATTTGTACGGCTTGCCCGATGCATTGCAAAGCGCATGGGGTGTGATTGGCGGGCATTGAGCGGCCCGTATCGGCGTGACTAGCAGTCGCCGCTTCATGTAGCACCCCGAACCAATCCGCGGAGCGTGGCCAAATTCATTTTGTCCATACGGCCGTCGCTGGGGTTTCCCTCATCATCCTCCTTGGGCGTTTCCAAATACATGGGCACGCCTGCTAAGCGTGGGTCGTTAAGCAGCAGGC
>DATJYL010000123.1 GCA_035499655.1 Pirellulales bacterium | reverse complement strand
AGGCAAAGCACGTTGCGCAATTTCGACGGCCTTCCTGGCCAACGCCACCGGCGACCGCGTCATCGCACGTGTGGTTTCCATGACGCATTGATGTAAACTGTTTTCCCATTGGAATCAATAGGGTTTCAACAAAGCCAGATGGACACGGATTTTTAAGGGATCGGTAAGCCACTCGCTTTGCACCGGTTTTCGCAAATCAGGGGATTTTCGCTTCGATTTGCAGTGGCTGCCGGATTTAAGCCCCATTTTTATCTGTGTTTATCTGTGTTAATCTGTGGATGTTGGATTTGCATATTCGTGGAGAGTGAAGCATGACGGCGACGGATATTCGCGAAGAACTCATCAACATTTTGTCCGATATTGTGCCCGACGAGGATTTGAGCCACCTCGCGGACGATAAGCCGTTGCGCGAGCAAATTGAGCTGGACAGCATGGATTTTCTGGACATCGTGATGGAACTGCGCAAGCGTTATCGCATCCAAATTCCCGAGGATGATTACATTCATCTGGCCACGCTTGCCGGCACGGTGAAGTATTTAGAACCGTTGATGAGCGGTTTGCAACGGGCCTGATGGCGGAAGAAGGGACGAATTAACTCGCCTCTCGCCTCGCGCCCCTGATCTCTCGCCCCTTTCCGCCTCCCATGTACGACGTCATCATCATCGGCGCGGGCATGTCGGGCCTGGCGGCCGGCATTCGCCTGGCGATGTTCGATCGCCGCGTGTGCATTCTGGAGCGGCACTACGCCATCGGCGGATTGAATTCGTATTATCGCCTGGATGGACGCAATTACGACGTCGGCCTGCACGCGCTGACCAATTTTGCTCCCCGCGGGGCCAAGCGCGGACCATTGCCGCGACTACTGCGGCAATTGCGAATTGGCTGGGACGATTTTGAATTGGCCGAACAGAATGGCTCGGTCATCGCTTTTCCTGACGTGCGGCTGCGCTTCAATAACGACTCGGCGCTTTTGGCGGCGGAAATCGAGCGGGCTTTTCCCGGCCAGCGCGAGAATTATCAGCGTTTGCTCGCTGCGCTGTTGGATTACGATCAACTGCAATCGGCGGCGGCAGCCGCTTCGGCGCGGGAAGTTTTGGCAGACAAGTTGAGCAATCCGCAATTGATCGAAATGCTGTTGTGCCCGGTCATGTTTTACGGCAGCGCGACCGAACACGACATGGACTGGGGCTCGTTCAGCGTGTTGTTTCGGGCAATTTTTTTGGAAGGGTTGTGCCGGCCGCGGGGTGGCATTCGCACCATTTTAAGACCGCTGGCGCGGCGGTTCAAGGAGCTTGGCGGAGAACTGAAATTACGCTCCGGCGTGCAGCAAATTGTTGGCGATGCAAGCGAAATCGAAGGCGTGCGATTGGACGATGGCACGGAGTTGGCGGCTAAGCAAGTGATTTCATCGGCCGGTTGGAACGAAACGATGCGGCTGTGTGCTTCAGTGCGACGGCCAGCCGCGGTTGTCGTGGGGGCTAACGAGACGAAATCAGACGAACGCAATGCATACTCGACGGATTCATCACCGGCTGTCAGCTCAGCGGGAAATATGACCTTCATCGAATCGATCTGCACGCTCGATTGCCAGCCGCGTGATTTGGGATTTTCCGATACCATTGTGTTCTACAACAATTCGCCGCAATTCCATTACTCCCGGCCCGATGATTTCGCCGATGTGCAAAGCGGCATCATGTGCTCGCCGAATAATTACGATTACTCGGCGGCCGTCGAAAGTATCGCACCCGAAAATGCCAAAACGCCACAGCCTGCTGAAGGAACCATTCGGCTGACCGCGCTGGCCAACTTCGACCGTTGGGTCGCGCTGGAGCCGGAAGAATACCAATCGCAGAAGCAATATTGGCATCAAAAAATGCTGGATGCCGCAGCCCGCTTCCTCCCCGATCTGCACCGGCACGTGGTGGCGCACGATACCTTTACCCCCACAACCATTCGCCACTTTACCGGCCACGACCGTGGGGCCGTGTACGGCGCACCGCAAAAACGGTACGATGCAACAACGCACTTGGAACGCCTGTGGGTGTGCGGCGCCGATCAAGGTTACGTGGGCATTGTCGGCGCGCTCACCAGCGGCATTCAGGTGGCGAACATGCTGCTGCGATAATCAATGCGCCACACGCTTTCTAATTCTTCACCCCCTGGCCCCCGATCCTCGTCCCTTCCACGCCATGCCTCGCGATTTTTTGAACGACGTTGCCGAAGCGTACGATTGCATCGTCATTGGCAGCGGTCTGGCCGGGCTCACCTGTGCCAACACGCTGGCCCGCGCTGGGCAAAAAGTAATGCTATTGGAGCAACATTATAAGCTGGGAGGCATGGCCACGTGGTTTCGCCGCCCGGGGGGGCATATTTTTGATATTTCGCTGCACGGCTTTCCGATCGGCATGATCAAAAGCTGCCGCCGCTATTGGACGCAGGAAATCGCCGATTCGATTGTGCAATTGAAGCACATTCGCTTCGACAATCCCATGTTCTCGCTGACCACGTCGTTCGATCGCGACGATTTTATCCGGCTGTTAACCACGCAATTCGGCGTGCCGCAGCCGCAAGTCAGCTCGTTTTTCGATACCGTGCGGCGAATGAATTTTTACGACGACCAATCGGCCACTGTGGGCCAATTGTTTCAGCGGTTCTTTCCAGGACGCGAGGACGTGATTCGCCTGCTGATGGAGCCCATCACTTATGCCAACGGCTCCACGCTGGAAGATCCGGCCATTACCTACGGCATTGTGTTTTCCAATTTCATGTCGAAGGGAGTATATACCTTCGAGGGCGGAACCGATCGGCTCATCAAGCTGATGCACGAGGAGCTTCTGCGCAATGACGTCGACGTGCGCATTCGCTGCGACGTGGAGCAAATTCTCGTCGATCGCCGCCGCCGCGTGGTCGGCGTGCGGGTGAATGGGCGCGACATCAAAACCTCCGCCGTGGTTTCCAACGCGAATTTGAAATCGACCATCTTCAAGTTGGTGGGCGAGGATCATTTCGATTTACAGTTTGTCGACGAAGCCCGGGCCGTACGGCTTAACAATTCCAGCACGCAGGTGTACATGGCGCTGAAGCCGGGCGAGATGATCGCCGCCGCCTGCGGCGATTTGCTGTTTAGCTCCGTAGCGCCGCTGTTTCGCACCGACCTGCTCTTGGGCCGCGATATTACCAGCCGTACGTTTTCGTTTTACTACCCGCAAACTCGGCCGGGCAGCGACCGTTGCCTGGTCGTTTCCAGCACGAATGCCCGATACGAAGATTGGTCCACGTTGAATGAGGAGGAATACGAACTGAGCAAGCGCGACCTGATCGAAACCACGCTGGCCACACTGGAAAAATACGTGCCGGGCGTGCGAGACAAGCTCGACCATGCCGAAGCGTCAACGCCCCGCACCTTCGAGCATTACACCCGGCATGTACAGGGGGCGAGCTTTGGCACCAAGTTCGAAGGTCTGGCGATTTCCCGCGGATTGCCTCAGCAAATTGTTGGGCTGTACCATGCCGGCAGCGTGGGCATTATCATGTCAGGGTGGCTGGGCGCGATGAACTACGGCGTGATCGTGGCGAACGACGTGGATGCGCTGCTGACGAAATCCAGGTCTCGTGATGTGGTGGCGGCAGAATAACCGCAGAGACTCGGAGACGCAGAGAGGAACGAAGCGGGCAGATGTTTTTATAAGGAATCCAGGAATGCAGGAATAAGTTAGATTGAAGGCAGTTATGAATTGTTTGTATTTATCGTCATTCCTGGTTTCCTGGCTTCCTTATGAATCTCTTCTTTATTTCTCAGTGTCTCTGTAGTTCAAATAACTCCGATGAACAATAACCTGGCTGAAATTTACGCTGCCATTCCGCATCGGCCGCCGTTTTTGCTAGTGGATGAAATCGTGGCTCGCGACAGCGACCGGATTGTGTGCCGCAAACGGTTCACCGGTGACGAATGGTTTTTCGCCGGACATTACCCTGACGAGCCGGTTGTGCCGGGGGTGATGTTGTGTGAAGCCGCGCTGCAAGCGGGCGCGATTTTGCTGGGCAGCAAAAATCCACCGACCTCTGCGGCTCAGCGTTCGGATGATGCTGATTCGCAAACCATGCCTGTCGTCACACGGATGAACGAAGTGCGCTTCAAACAAATGGTTCGCCCTGGCGATACGATCGAAATCGAAGTGCAACTGCGCGAACGGCTTGGCGAAGCATATTTCTTCGAGGCCAAAGTCACCTGCGCCGGAAAAGTGTCTGCCCGGTTGGAATTCGCTTGCATGTTGGTGGCCAAGAGCGAGGCGACACCGTGACTGATTTCCTGCAACTCGAGGGCAAAACGGTGTTGGTCATGGGCGTGGCCAATCGCAAAAGCGTGGCCTGGCACGTGGGGCGTGTGCTGGCCGAGGCTGGCGTCGACGTGGTATACTCGGTTCGCAGTGAAGCCCGGCGCGAAAACGTGCAAAAACTGGTCGGCAACGTGCCGATTTTGGTGTGCGACGTGGAGCACGAAGAGCAAATTGTTCGACTGCGAAGTCAGTTGGCAGAAATCCGACCGAAGCTGCACGGGCTATGCCACTCGATCGCTTTTGCAGATTACGGCACCGCCGAAACTAATGCGGGACCAAAACCGTTTCACGAAACGCCCAAGATCGCGTTTTTGAAGGCCGTTGATATTTCTTGCTATTCGCTGATCGCGGTCTCCAATGCGCTGCGCGAACTGCTCGATCCCGACGCGTCGGTCGTAAGCGTCTCGATTTCAACCACGCGCATGGCGGCGGAAAACTACGGGTTCATGGCGCCGGTCAAAGCGGCGCTCGATTCGTCGCTGGCGTTTCTGGCCAAATCGTTCAGCGGGTTTTCCCGGGTGCGGTTCAACGCCGTCGCGCCGGGTTTGTTAAAAACGTCCGCTTCGGCCGGAATTCCCGGCTATGTCGATGCGTATTTGTACGCGGAACAGGCCACGCTCCGCAAACAGGCGGTGCAAACCGAAGAAGTCGCCAACGCCGCAGCTTTTTTACTGAGCCCGCGCTCCAGCGGCATCAACGCCCAGCAAATCGTCATCGACGCCGGGATGAGCGTGAATTATTTCGATCACGACCTCATCCGCCGCGCTTTGCGCGAATGATTTTGAACCGCAAAGACGCGGAGGCGCAGAGAGGACTAGCCACAGATGAACACGGATGAGCACAGATGAAAAACAGATGCAAGATTAAAACTGCTCAGTTCCTGATTTTGAATTAGCTAAAATCAGTCAGCAGGATCAGCTTTTAAAATCCGTATTCATCCGTGGCTTTTTCCGTGCATCTGGTCAGTTGGCATTCCGCTTCATGGCAGAATGTCGCCGACCCGGACCGTGCCCAAATCGTCCAGACCGATCACCAGCGACAATTTATCTTCAGTGCGGTAAACCCGTTTTTCTCGATAGCCCGGCATGGGCACCGGCCCGCTGGGATTGCTAAATACTTCCAATTGGCTGTCGATAAGGTTGAGCAGCCAATAGCAAACCACACCGGCACGCGCATAAATGCGGCCTTTCAGCGTGCGGTCCGCCAGCAGCGAGCCGTCGGCCACTTCCACCACCAGCGAAACATTTTCCGCCTTGGGCGGGCGGTTGGCGTATTCATCGAGCACGTCGCAGACACTGGCCAAATCGGGCTCCGGCTGACTATCGCCGCAGGCAATCGGTTGCTGAACCAGCAAGTGCCAGCCGTTGGGGATCATGATGCCGATGTAGTCGCGCAGTTTTTCAACCGCCGTTTCGTGTCGCAGTGTTTGACGGCACTTGGGCACGACCACGCCTTCCAATAATTCGAAGGTGTTGGAAGTGCTGTGTCCTCCCTTGGCGGCCCGGCGGCGGTATTCATCCAGCGTGATACGCTCCCCGGCCCCGGCCGGAAAGCCAAATGGTTCATCGGTCGAGGGATGATTGCTCATAGCAAGTTCTTTTTCACCTATCGTGGCGTTTGTAGCGTGTTTATTTTCGCAGTGAAATGCCCCACGGTCAAATCACAGAATGAAAAGGAGTTAACCAAGTTTGCCGCCTGAAACCAAACCCTGCTGCAATTCCATCGCCAGCATCAGTACGTTGATGCCCGAGCCGATGCCGAGCAGGGCCACTCGATTGCCGCCGCAATAATGCGCCTGCTCGATGCCTACGGCCAGCGTGACCGGCAGCGCCGCTGCGCCCGTGTTGCCGAGCCAGGGATAGGTGACAAAATCGTTGGCCGGGTTCAGCCCGAATTTTTCGAGCATCATTTTGCGATGAGCCGAGCCCACTTGATGGCACGCCGTTTTGGAAACGTTGGCATTGGTCCAGCCGAGTTCGGCGAGCAGTTGGCCGAACGTTTCGTGGCCGACGGCAATGCCTTCGTGCATGAGCGTTTCGGCATCGGTTTGCATCAGGGGGGCCATGCCGCCGCCGACGGTTTCGTCGCGCCCGCTGTGGCACAATTCATGGGCCACCGTATTGGTGCGCCCCACCGCGGCGAGCAGCCGATTCTGTGTGCGGCTCAATTCACGATGCACCAGCAACACCGCCGCGCTGGCCGAGCCAATCGTGAGCGACGCGAGCGCCGGCTTTACCGTGTCGCGAGTCAGCGCTTGGTCGGCGTTGAGCATGGCGAGGGTGGTTTCCATCAGGGGCCGGCTGACTTCACTGGCCACAACCAGCCCGGCGCGAATTTGCCCCAGTTCGATCATGTTGGCCACCTGCACCATGCCGTTGAGCAGGCCCAGGCAGGCGTTAGACACATCGTAAATTAAACACTGCGACGGCAGACCGAGCTGATGATGCACGCGGCAGGCCGTGGCGGGCTCCAGAAAATCGCGACAGACGGAACCGTGAATGAGTGCGCCGATATCGCGCCGATCGATTCCGGCGACGCTGATTGCGCGCTCGCCGCTGACGATGCTGATTTGACTGGGCAGCGTGTTAGGCGGCCACACGCGGCGCTCGCGGATGCCGGTCATCAATTCCAAGCGGCCGGCCGGCAACTTCAACCGCGCATACAGCGGCTCCAAGCGTCGCTCGATTTCCTCGGACGAAATAATTTCGTCCGGCAACGTGTAACCCAATGATTCGATGCAAACCTGGGAGAAGGGCATGGTGAGTGGTGAGGAGTGAGTGGTTATTGCTACTCACTCCTGTTGTTAAGTTGCGATTTTCGCAAGTAGGAAATATAGCCGTTGATCCGCGAAATTAATTGATAGGCTTGCTGTTTCAGTTCGATGAGCATTGCGGAACTGCGATAGTGTTGATCTTCGCACACGGTTAGGTCATCGATAATTTCTTCCAGTGACCCTCGCGCCATTCGGCAAAACTGAATGTTCTCCTGGTAATGCCAACGCCCATGCCCTTCGGCGATATTATTCGTGATCGAAACCGCAGCTCGCCGCATTTGTTGGTCGAGGCAATATTTTTCAGTGTTGGACAGTGCTGAAAGCAATCCGTAAATCTTCCTCCGAAAATCACGCGCCGCCTGATACAGTTCAAACTCTTCCAACCGGTAACGACTTTTCTCGAGCATGTTTTGCCCCTTTGAATGGCGCATTGAATTTCCACACGATTTCGTCCACAACCACTCACTCCTCACCACTCACTCCTTACTTCCCTTAGCTCATCCGCTAGCACACTATCTTGCGATAGCATCGCTTCCTGCACGCAAAATAACCGAAAAGCTTGCAGGCCGCGAGCGGGTCGCTACATTGGCGGCCAGTTTGAATGTTCTGGCTGGGGTGACACGGCCAGATGGTTTTCGATCGTGGACCGTTGCTCGCCGAACAATTCGTGGGGGGCAAAGTACGGAAGGAATCCGAACTTGGCCTGACGTGTTTCGGCGGCAACACAGCAGCGTGATTTCAGGGACGGAAACATGCCAGCTATTCTGTTAGACGCCGCGCCGGCGTCGAGCGGCTTGGGCCGTATCTTGTTCACCCCAATTTCAGACACACGATGTGTCAAGGAGGAAGTGCCATGCGCAAGAAGCCTTTAATCGGTATGAACGCGGACTATCGGACTGGCAAAAAGGATGCGCCAAGTTTTTCGTACATCGCCTCCGGCTATTACGATTGTGTGTCGGCTGTGGGCGGGGTGCCGGTGGTCATTCCGCCATTAACCGAGGCCGACGACATGAACCGAATTCTAGATTTGCTCGATGGCGTGGTGTTGGTCGGCGGAGCCGACTTGGACCCGCGCAACGACGGCTACATGTTGCATCCGAGCACACGGTTGATGGACGCCCGCCGCGAGGAATCGGACAGGCTGCTGATGAAACTGGTCGCCAAGCGAAAGATTCCTGTCTTCGGCATTGGCGCCGGCATGCAGCTCATTAATGTTTCGCAAGGGGGCAATTTGTACTTACACATTCCGGAAGATATGCCTAAGGCCATTCCGCACACCGATTCGCTCGATACAGCTCATCGCCACGGATTGGAGGTGGTGCCCGGCACGCTGATGGAGCGCGTGTTTGGCGACGGCGAAATCCGCGTCAACAGCATGCACCACATGGCCGTCGACGAGCTGTCCACGGCCTTCATGGTCAGCGCCCGATCACCGGACGGCGTCATCGAGGCCTTTGAAAGCAAGACCGACGCCTGGTGGGTGCTGGGCACGCAATTCCATCCGGAAGCGATCAGCGCCTCCGCTTTGGATGTGCGCATTTTTGAAGAATGGATTGTGGGCATCACCGGCGAAGTGCCGGCGCTGAAACTCATGACCGAGGCAGCCTAAGCGCGACGTACGGTGTTGTGGAAAGCCGGGCCACGAAGTTCGGAATTGTTCTTGTGTTCTCGTTGGGTCGCGCAACGGCGCGCTCTAAAGCCCAGGGGATGGCGCCCCTGGGCTTTATTTTTTCATTCAAATTGCGCGGCTCGCAGGACGTTGAATATCAAACAAATTCACTGTTTGCCGTACGCCGGGATCGCCGCCGGGAACACCAAGCGGTCCGGACACTTGCGGGCCGCGGATGTGCAAACCTGCGCGGACGCACTCGTCGGGAAATGCCTCGGCTTTGATTCGCTGCGGATCGGTAAGCAGCCCGAGACCACCGGGTCGCAGCGATTGCCGAAATGCTCCGGCAATTAACCGGCAATAATCGCGCTCGTACAGTACGTCGGCGGCAACGACCATGTCGAATTCGACGAGGTCATTCGGGTAGTTTCGCCAATCGACGGTGCGGGTCTCCGGTAGCGGCAGGCCGTTAAAAACGGCGTTGAGGCGTACGAAGTCGAGCGCTTCCGGGTAGTAATCGACGGCAGTGACGGAAAATCCGGCAGATAATGCAGACATGACCGCCAGACCGCAGCCGCAGCCGAGTTCCAACAACCGCGGCTGTCGCATGCCGCTAGTGTCGCCCAAGCCCAGGGGTTGCAACCCCTGGGCTTGAATGGCTTGGGCGAATTCCGCAATTCGTCCGGCCAGCACAAAGGCGGATGGCCAAATTTCGGCCCAATAAGGCAACCGTTCGTCGCGGTTGAATTCGGCTTCGTCGATCAGTTCGTCGGCCGAGCGGGGATGGAGCATGCGGAACTGGAACGGCCCAACGGTCAACTGGTGCTTGACCACGTTAAACAGCTGGCGTAATTGACTTTCCAGCGAGCGATGATCCGCGAGAAATGCGCTCATTTTGTTTCTTTAATGGCCGACCTCAAAGTCCGGGATTGCGCTCGCCGCCGATTGTAACGGCTAAGAGCCCGTCGAACAGACATTTGGCAAACTTTTGCGGTGCGGAAAACTGAATGGCCTGGGGAAAGTCTGGCGATAAGTAAAACTGTATGGGCGATGGTTTCCGTTTGTTTTTTGTTTTCCCTTTCGCACCCTGCTGCCATGCCTGTCTGCGCTCCCCATTTTCTGCTGAGAACTGAATGCCGTAGTAAGGACCATGCCGGGAAATGGCACTTTGTGCTGCAGACGCCGGACGGTCGTAAACAGGCTGATGTCGAAGATGCTGAACCCACACTGCCCGGCGAACGGCTGGAATTGCTGGCCGTCGTGCGGGGTTTGGAAGCGATCGATTCGCCCGCCAAAGTCACGCTGCAAACCAGCAGCAATTATGTTCGTCGCGGCATCGATTACGGACTGGACGATTGGCGGGAAAACAATTGGCAATGGGAGTGGCATGGCCAAATGGTGCCGGTAAAGAATTACGATTTGTGGCGCCGGCTCGACCGCGCCCTGCAGGTGCACGAAGTCGACTGCCAATTTGGGCATAAAAATCGCACGAGGGGGAGGTAGGAAGAATGACCACAATTTTCACCATTTTTCTCGTATATCGGGGCATTTCTTGGTTGGTGGCTGGACGAAACGATGCCAAACAAGGCAAAATCACGCTTGAACGGAAGCAATTTGGAGGACACGGTTGTGCGAACTAGTGTTGAGCTGGAGAAAGTACGGGCTTTGGTGGAAGGGCGGCACGAAAACCCTTTCGAAATCCTCGGGCCGCATGAGGTGATCGATTCGGGCCGTCGGGCGGTGGCGGTTCGGGCTTACCTGCCGCTATCGAAGCAAGCCTGGATTATCCATCCGGCCCACGGCGGTTCGCAGCCGATGCGGCGGATTCATCCGGCCGGTTTGTACGAGGCGATATGTCCCACGCCGGAGCCGGAACTGGCTTCGCAGTATTTCATTAAGGAAGTCAACCAGCAGGGCGAGCAAACCACGATGCACGATCCTTACGCTTTTCCACCGCTGCTGTCCGATTACGATTTGCACCTGCTGGGCGAGGGCCAGCACTGGCAGTGCTACAACAAGCTGGGCGCCCATGTGCGCACCGTGAACGGCGTGGAAGGCGTGAACTTTGCCGTGTGGGCCCCGAACGCCCAGGGCATCAGCATCATCGGCGATTTCAACAATTGGGACGCCCGACGCCACCAGCTTCGCAAGCACATCCCCGGCGGCATTTGGGAATTGTTTGTGCCCGGCCTAAGCGAAGGCACGCTGTACAAATTCCGCGTGAAGCAAGCCCACGGTGGCGAAGTCGATAAGTCCGACCCCATGGGCTTCGCCGCGGAAATTCCGCCGCGCACGGCATCCAAGGTGGTCGACTTGGACCGTTATCGTTGGCACGACGAAGGCTGGATGAGCAATCGCCACGAGCGTCAGGCGCTCGACAAGCCCATGTCGTTTTACGAAGTGCACTTGGGCAGTTGGCGCCGGCCGGTCGACGATCCGCATCGCTGGCTCTCCTATCGCGAGCTGGCCCATCAACTGGTCGAATACTGCCTGGAGATGGGTTACACGCACATCGAGCTGCTGCCCGTCAGCGAGCATCCGTTCTCCGGCTCCTGGGGTTACCAAACGGTCGGCTACTATGCGGCCACGAGCCGTTACGGCTCGCCGCACGATTTCATGTACTTTGTCGATCACTGCCATCAACACGGCATTGGCGTGGTGGTCGATTGGGTGCCGGCCCATTTCCCGCGTGACGACCACGGCCTGCGCCGCTTCGACGGCACCGCCATGTACGAGCACGACGACCCGCGCAAAGGGGAGCATCCGGACTGGGGGACGCTGATTTTCAATTACGGCCGCAACGAGGTCCGCAATTTCCTGATTAGCAACGCGCTGTTTTGGCTCGATAAATATCATCTGGACGGGCTGCGCGTCGACGCCGTCGCCAGCATGTTGTACTTGGATTACAGCC